>LKNC01000076.1 GCA_001564255.1 Natrialbaceae archaeon Tc-Br11_E2g1 | reverse complement strand
TTCGGCCAGCGCGCCCGGACGCGCAAGGCACAGCTACAGGTCGAACTCGCGGAACTGCGGTATGAACTCCCCCGGGCGGAGGCGAAGACGAGCCTCGCAAAACGCGAGGAACACCCCGGGTTCATGGGGCTTGGCGAGTACGACGAGAGTCGCGAACGGGACATCAAAGACCAGATCAGCCGGATCAGGGACGAACTCGAGCGCATCGAACGGACCGAGGAACACCGCCGGGAGCGTCGCCGTGCCTCGGGGTTCGATCTGGTCGCGCTGGCCGGCTACACGAACGCCGGCAAGTCGACCCTGTTGCGCCAACTGGCGACCGACCTCGAGGTCGACGAGAACGAGGACCTCCATCCCGACCTCGAGTCGACGGCCGAATCCGAGGATATGCTGTTTACGACGCTGGGGACGACGACTCGACGGTCCGAAGTGGGGGCCCGCGAGATCCTCCTGACCGACACGGTCGGGTTTATCAGCGACCTGCCCCACTGGCTCGTCGAGTCGTTCAAATCGACGCTCGATTCGGTCTATCGGGCCGACCTCGTCTTGCTCGTCGTCGACGTCAGCGAGCCCGTATCGGAGATCCACGAGAAACTCGTCACCTGCCACGACACCCTCTACGAACGAAACGAGGCCCCCATCGTCACGGTGTTGAACAAGACCGATCGGGTCAGCGAGGCGGAACTCGAGGAAAAACGCGAGGCGCTCTCGGCGCTCGCACCGAACCCCATCGCGGTCAGCGCACGGGAGGGGACGAGCGTCGAGAGACTGCTCGAACGCATCGACCGCGAGTTGCCCGACTGGGAAGACGAGCGGCTCATGCTCCCGATGACCGAGGAGACGATGAGCCTGGTTTCCTGGATCCACGACAACGCCGACGTCGAGGACGTCGACTACGGCGACGACGTGGTGATCTCCTTTCGGGCCCGACCCGCGGTGGTCTCACAGGCCCGTTCCCGCGCGAGCGGCCTCGAGTCGACGGCCCCCGAGTCGGCCTGAATCCCGTCCCCCGGAGGAACGGGGGTTCCGTTTTCACGACAGTCGTCAACGATCGTCACAACCTTAAATATAAATCAGTGATCGCTGTGTGTTCAGAACATGGAACGCGTAGCAATAATCGGGGCGTCGATGACCCAGTTCGGTCAACGCGAGGCGTGGCTCCAGGAGCTACTTGCCGAGGCCGCCATCGACTGTCTCGAGGACGCAGGCGTTACGGGCGAAGAAATAGAACATCTGTACGTCTCGAACATGGCCAGTGGGGAGTACGAGGGCCAGACAGGTGCGGTCAACGCGCTCGCCCACGACATCGACGCGATGCCGGCGTACACCCAACGGGTCGACCAGACGAGTTCGAGCGGCGGCGCGGGGATGTTCGCCGCCTGGCAATCGGTCGCAAGCGGTGCGAGCGGGATGACCCTGCTGGTCGGTGGCGAGAAGATGACCCACCGCACCACCGCGGAGGCCACGGACGTCATCGCCTCGCTGACCCACCGGGTCGAGTACAAACACGGGATCACGCTCCCCTCGTTTGCGGGCCTGACCGCACGTCACTACCTGGAGCGATTCGACGCACCGCGTGAGAGCCTCGGGAAAGTCGCCGAGAAGAACCACAGAAACGGCGTCGACAACCCCAACGCCCAGTTTCAAAAGGAGGTGGACTTGGAGACGATCCTCGAGTCACCGATCGTCGCCGATCCCCTCCGCCTGTATGACTTCTGTCCGATCACGGACGGCTCGGCAGCACTGCTGTTCTGTCCGGAGTCGGTCGCAACGGAGTACGCCGACGAGTACGTCGTCGTCTCGGGTATCGACGGGGCGACGGACACCCACGTCGTCCACGAACGCGACGATCCGACGGTCATGCGCGGTGTCGTCGAAAGCGGCAAGGGGGCCTACGAGATGAGCGGCTACGGTCCCGACGATATCGACGTCGCCGAACTCCACGACATGTTCACCATCCTCGAGTTCCTCCAGATGGAGGGACTGGGCTTCGCCGAGCAGGGTGAGGCCTGGAAACTGATCGAGGAGGGGTACACGGAGCGTGACACCGGTGAGTTCCCGATCAACACCTCCGGAGGCCTCAAATCGAAAGGCCACCCACTCGGGGCCAGCGGCGTCGCACAGGCAGTAGAGATCTACGAGCAGCTGATGGGCGAGGCCGGCCCGCGACAGGTCGAGGCCGACGTCGGTCTGACCTGTAACGTCGGTGGCTTTGGCAACTGTGTCATCACCACGATCATGGAGGCAGGACAATGACGATGGAAGCAACCCGCTACGAGGACGGATCGATCACCTACCCCGGCCACCCGGTCGGACCGAACGGCAGTGAACCGGTCGAAACGATCGACCTGAGCGAGTACACCGCGGAAGTCATCACCTGGACGACGAGTACGGCAACGCCACCGGGCGTCCGTGAGCCCAACACGATGGCGATCGTCGAGTTCGACGTCAGCGAGGCGTCGTCGGACGCCTCGAGCAGCCGGACGCAGTCCGGCGACGAGAGTGAGTCGGTCCGCGTGCTCGGACAGGTGACGACCGACGAGATCGAGACCGGCGACGAGGTCCGGCCGGTCTACGTCGAGGAGCTCAGAGAACCCGGTGTGGGCATCCGCGAACCGGAGAGTCAAGACTGGGACGGCTACCGGTTCGAACCGGTCTGATCGGAGCCGTCCGACCCCGTCGAACCGTTCGAATCGCCCGTTTCACCGTCGTCGTCGGCGTACCGGTCTTTCAGCGTCTTGAGTTCGGCGTCGACGTCGACGTCCGCGGGGTCGTCGTCGGCATCACCGTCGTCGATCTCGATCGTCTTGCCGTCGGTCTCGGCGGCGTCACGAAGGCGGTGATCGACCTCGTCGCGAAGGTCGCGGGCGTCCTCGATCAGCTCCCGGGCCTGTCGGTTCCGGGGGAGGCCATCCCCTTCGGCGGCCCGCTGTAGCTCCGCGAGGGCTCCGTCGAGCTGGTCCAGGGTCGTCCGCCGAAGCTCGTCGGCTCGTGTCCGTGCCGATCGGCTCGCCCGTTCGGAACGCTCGCGGACCTCTCGACTGCCTCGGACGACCCTGATCCCCTGCTGGAACGCCTCGAGGGCCCTGACGTTGGCCTCGAGGATCGCGAGCACGGCCGGGATGGCGACCTCGTCGGTCAGTCGGAGCAGTTCACCGGGTGTGGGCGGGCGGGGACGGGGTCGACGCTCCCGGGGCCTGAGTTCCGTCCGGAGTTCGCCGATCGTCTCCGTGAGTTCCTCGATCGCCTCGGCGAGTTCGTCGTCTCTGTCGGCCATGTGTCGGCGTAGGTGCTACGACGTGAAAAAGCCGGTCGTGTGTCCGGCCGCCGGTCGTTCCACGCCGATGGTGGCCAAAATATTTATTATTCGTGAACTATTGTGAGTTAACGTATGGGGCGCAAAGCAGGGTGGAAAAGATCGAAGCGGACGTTCGCCCACGCACTGGATACGCTCAAGCACGACGGGAGTAACGTCTTGGTCGTTGGCGACGCGGACGGCCACGCCCGGCCGTGTGAGCGGTTGTACGGCGAATCGGACGACGGTTTTCGGTGTCGCCTCGTGGTCACGACGGACCGCCCTGTGACGTCCGTTAGCCCCTGGGGAGGGCGAACGGAACACGTCGTCTTTCGGCCCGACGGACGTCCCGACGATTCCGGGACGGTCCGAAACGTGAGGACGCTTTCTGCCCTCGGAACCGAGTTCGTCGACGCGATCGACGAGTTAGAGCGCAACGCCGGAAGCCTCGGCCCCGGAGAACTACGGGCCTGTGTCGATTCCCTCGAACCGTTGCTCGAGGGGTATTCCCTGGAAGCTGTGTACCGACTGCTTCACGTCGTGACCACTCGGACCCGACTGGTCGATGGCGTCGGACACTACCACCTACGTCGTGACCGGTCTCACGAAACCGTCCACTTGCTCGAGTCCCTGTTCGATGCGGTCGTCGAACTCCGACTCCGGGACGGCGTCCCCGAAGGGCGCTGGCATCTCCGCGACCGGAACGCGACCAGCGGCTGGCTTCCGTTCTGACGCGGGCACAGCCAGGACAGCCCGTCGGAGGCGAACCGGTTCGGCCGGACGCACGCTCTGGGTTGCGTTCGGTCGTCTCGACTGTCCGCCACAACACCTAAATACCGACCGAACTATCGGAAAAAAGAGCGACAGATATGGTGGATCAGGTAGTCACTGTAGAGCTTCTGGCCGGGATTGCCATCACGACGTTCCTCGCGCTCCTCTTTTTCGCCGTCGTCGTGTTATGGGATATCGCACTCGCGGTCCGAAGCGTTGGTGACAAGATCGATAGGTTGGACGACAATCTGGACGACGACCTCAGGGACATCAGCTACTCACTGGACGACGGTCTCAAAGACGTTACACGTTCGGTCGATACTGCTGGAATGGTCGCCGGTAGCGGAGGGGTCCGCCAGCAACCCGGCGGCGGACAACCGACCCCACAGGGGACACAGGGAGTCCAGCAAGGTCCCCACCCCCGAGGGAGCCAGGGCGTCCAACAGGTACAGGACCCGGGAACGAACCAGCACGTAGAGCCCCAACCGACCGCCGACCCACAGCGGACAGCAGAGACAACCGACGAAACCGGCCTCGAGGACGAGCCAGCGGACGAACCGGACGATACCGAGTCCACGGAGCCAGAAGAGGACCTCGGGGAACCGGACGCAGACCTCGAGGCCGAGCCAGCGGAGACAGAACGCGCGGACCTCGAGGACCACGAGGAACCAACGGAGGAGTTCGACGAAGAGTTACCGGACGAAGAGGAGTCGGAGGCGGACGAACACCCGCGTGCGTCGATCAACCGTGGCCGGTTTATCACCTCGCCGGACGAGACGGCGTGGTACGCCATGGAGCTCGACCGGGAGGCGATCGCCGAGGCGAGTCCCGAGATCGCGGGCGAACTCGAACCCCCCTCGGAGGAGCCCCAGGAGGAACCGATCGTCGCCGGCCCGGCGGGTTCGGATATCGGTGAGACAGATGACGACGACGAGGCTGACGACGACGAGGACGACGAGGATGACGACGATGCGAGCGATGGTGAAAGCGGTGACGACGGTGACGACGACGGCGGTGACGGCGGCCAAGCCGGCCTCGAGGACGAAACCGACGTCGACGGCGATGGTGACGGTTCCGATGAGGGCGTCGACGGCGACGAGGAAGTCGACCCCGAAGAGGGTGTCGAGGGTGACAGCGAGGAAGACGCCGACGTGGCGGAAGCTATGGAAGACGCCGACGAAGACGAAGACGTCGGCGAGAACGAGGACGCTGACACCGACGAGAACGAGGACGCTGACGACGAAGAAGACGTCCTCTCGTTCGACGAAGCAGAGATTGATACGCCCGAAAAAGAAGAGGGTGAGGACCTCGAGGCCGAAACAGCCGACGAAGCCGAAACAGCCGACGAAGCCGACGAAGCCGACGAAGCCGAAACAGCCGACGAAGCCGAAACAGACGACGAAGCCGACGAGGAGGACCTCGAGGACGCTGCCAGCTTCGACTTCCAGGACATCGGACACTTCGAGGCCGGTATCGGCGAGGGCGAGCGGATCAGCGTCGACGAGGCCGTCGATACGATGAACGAGGACGCCCCGACGCTCTCGTTTTCGAGTCACAACTTCGACGTGAGAGCCGAAGCCGACGACGACCTCGCGACACTCGTCTTCGAGTTCGATCCGGAGACCATCGAGGTAAGTGACTCGGAGAAACGGCTGTTGCGCTACCAGATGCAGAGTCTCAACGATCGGGACGGGACGCCCGACGCCGACGTGAGCATAAACCCCCACTCGATCGTCATCGAAATCCCCGATCCGGACGGGAACGCGATCACCCACTGGGGTGAAGCCGCTGTCACCGTTATCGACCGGACGTTGTATCTCTCCGACAGCAGCGACTGACTGTCGACGGGCGGATCCAAGCGTTTTTCTTCCGGGGACGCCCTCGAGCGAACGTGCGAATCGAGAACAGCTTCATTCCGGTTCGGGGGGTCGGCGAGAAGACCGAACGGAAACTCTGGGCCAATGGCATCACCCACTGGGATGAGTTCGACGGGAGCGTCGTCGGACCCACCACCGGCGACCGCATCGAGGCGTTCATCGACGAGGCCAGAGACCGCCTCGAGGCCGGAAACCTCGGATACTTCGCGCGGACGATGCCCGCCTCGAGTCGCTGGCGGCTCTACGAGAACGCCCGCGAGGAGGCCGCCTTTCTGGACATCGAGACGACCGGCCTCGACGCGAGTTGCCACGACGTGACGACGGTCAGTCTCCACCGGGGCGGCGAGACGACGACGTTCGTCAGAGGCCGGGATCTGACCGCCAGACGACTCGAGGCCGAACTCGAGGACGCCCCGCTGCTCGTAACGTTCAACGGCCAACGGTTCGACGTGCCTTTCCTCGAGACCTGTTATGACCTCGAGGTCACGACCCCACACGTCGACCTGCTGTATCCGTGCCGGACGGTCGGACTCGACGGCGGGTTGAAAGCGATCGAACGGGAGGTCGGCATCGACCGCGACATGCCCGACATCTCCGGACGGGACGCGGTTCGCCTCTGGCACGAGTACGAACGCGGCGATGAGAGCGCACTCGAGGCGCTGATCGAGTACAACCGCGCGGACACGGCGAACCTGGAGGCGCTGATGGAGACGGTCGCCGACCGGCTTCACACGGAGGTCTTCGAGTCAGTCGTTACCGGGAGCGAATAGATCGGTCGCGGATACTGCGTGGGGCCGGTGTTCGGAACCTGCCGTGGTGTCTCCGACGCCTGGTCAGTCCGCACCGTGGTTGGGAACGTGGCCGCAGTCGAGACACTGCCAGAACCCGCCCTCGAGCGAGAGCGTTCCGCCACAGTCACTACAGTGGTACGATACGGATCGGTGTGTTGCTGCCATCGACAGGAGTCGGGCGTTCGGAGAACATAAACCCACTTATTATAAAAATCTATGAATGCATACAGAATTAATTGAACTAATATCGCATGATATGATCCCGACTCACGATAGGGTGGCCCCCGGAGACGCCCTCGAGGGAGGCGGCGGTCATCGCGAGGACGGCGGGTGAGCGTGAGAAGACGTTTACCATCAGAGGTCGGCGATCGTGGTCATGCCTCCTGATAACCGTTCTGACACCACCACGATGGCGCGAATCAGCAACCATTAGAACCCGTGGCTGTGACCCACAAGGCATGACAGACGCCGAAACCCTCGCCAAGCGCGTCCGAGAGGACGACCTTCGATTGCACGAACTCGAGGACCACGCCGAACCGGACGTCGCCGCCGAAGCGCGCCGGCTGTTGCTCGAGGCCGAGACCGACGCCGACCTCGAGACCGTCGGCGAGTACGGTTTCGACGCCGCCGACGCGGAGGCGAACATCGAGAACATGATCGGCGCGGCCCAGGTCCCGATGGGGGTCTGTGGCCCGGTCGGGATCGACGGCGGCGCGGCCGACGGCGAGTACTACCTGCCGCTTGCAACCACCGAGGGTGCCCTGCTTGCCTCCGTCAACCGTGGCCTGTCGGTCATCGATTCCGCAGGCGGGGCGACCGCCCGCGTCACCAAGTCGGGGATGACCCGCGCGCCCGTCTTCCGCGTCGACGGCGTCGCCGAGGCCGCCGAAACTGTCGAGTGGGTCGAGGACAACTTCGAGACCCTGCGTGAGGCCGCCGAGTCGACGACGAGCCACGGCGAACTGCTCGGCGTCGAGCCGTACGTCGTCGGGGATTCGGTCTACCTGCGATTCGCCTACGACACCAAAGACGCGATGGGGATGAACATGGCAACCATCGCGACGGGTGCGGCCTGTGACGTCGTCGAAGAGGAGACCCCTGCCTCGCTGGTCGCGCTCTCGGGGAACCTCTGTTCGGACAAAAAGCCCGCGGCGGTAAACGCCGTCGAGGGCCGTGGCCGTTCGGTGACCGCGGACGTCGTCATCCCCGGCGAGATCGTCGAGGAGCGCCTGCACACCACCGCGGAGGGGATCGCCGAGGCAAACACCCGAAAGAACCTGATCGGCAGCGCGAAAGCAGGCAGCTTGGGCTTTAACGCCCACGCGGCGAACGTCGTCGGCGCGGCCTTCCTCGCGACCGGCCAGGACGAAGCCCAGGTCGTCGAGGGGGCGAACGCGATCACGACGATGGACACTCGAGAGGGAGAAGATAGGGCCACCGATCTCTACGCCTCCGTCTCGCTCGCTTCCCTCGAGGTCGGCACCGTCGGCGGCGGTACGAAGTTGCCCACCCAGGCGGAAGCCCTCGAGGTCATGGGCCTGCGTGGCGGCGGCGACCCCGCGGGGGCAAACGCCGACGCGCTCGCGGAAGTAATCGCCGTGGGTGCACTCGCCGGGGAACTCTCTTTGCTCGCGGCGCTGTCCTCCCGGCACCTCGCGAGCGCCCACGAGGAGTTAGGTCGTTGACGCCGACTGATACCACCGGACAAAAGTACGTAAACCGTGACTGTCCGGACCACGCCGACGGGATGGACATAGATCGAAGACGATCCGAACCGCCAGCTCGTCTCCGATACGGCCGAAGAGCCGTCTCGTGACCAACCGCTTATTCGGCGACGGCGACTCCGGAGTCGTTTCGTTCCCGGATCATCACGACCGCGATGTAGGACCCACAGACGACGAGTGCCAGCAAGCCCGCGGTGACCGCGAGCGGACTCGAGCCGACCAGGAGAGATCCCCAGCCGACGGCGGCACCCCCGAAGGCGAGCGCCAGGTCGGTCCGGCCATAGGCACCGTGGAGGACCGCGATGGCGGCGAACGTCGCGGCGAAGACCCACGACGCGACGGTCGTCGTCTCGACGCCGAGAATCGACGGGCTCACGATCGTCCCGTAAGCGAACACGAGGATCGCGAGAACCATCCCGGCGTGGATCGTCGTCGCCTGAACGTCGACCAGTTCGGTCATCGTCCCCCCTTGGTCGGGACCGATCAAAGGACTGGCGTTCCGACCCCCGACGTTCTCAGAGCCGCCGATACCGACCACGGCTCTCGCTCACCTCGCCACTCCGGAGGAGTTTCTCGAGTGCGCGTTCGACGTACTCGGCGGAGACCCCACGCTCGCCCGCGTACGCGATCACCTCCTCTTCGGTGGGTTCCTCGAGGTCTTCGAGTGCGCGTTCGACGATCTCCGTTTTGCTCCCGCTCCGGGAGGGGCCACGCGGGTCACGCTCGCCCGCGGCCTCGACGTTCCCGACGTCTAGCCCGCTGGCCTCGAGGTACTCGGCGTCGTCTACGACGCCGTCTTCGACCTGTGACTCGAGGTCTGCGTAGTGGGCGACCTCGGCGAAGGCGTCGCCTTCCCCCTGGCGGTTGGCGAGCATCGACGCGCGGACCTCGCGTGCGTGGTCGGCGTCGTCGGTCTCGACGAACTTCTTTCGGCGTTCGTATTTCCGTCGGGAGCCACACCGGGGACACTGTGTCGTCTCCGAGCGCCCCTCGATGATCCAGAGGTTCGAACACTCACTGCAGCCGACGAGGGCGTACATATCCGGGTGTGGGTCCTCACGGGGTGAAAACGTTCGGGCTCGGGGGGACTTCGTCGTGAGTCGACTGGGCTCCGGTCTGGGTCCGTCCCGTGTCGGCCGATAAGTGTAAGATGTGTATTTATAACGGTAATTCGTCACTGGATCGATACCTGTCAGCGGGTAACAGCGAACGGATGACGGGGAAACGGGGCCAACGACGACCGTCGCGAGTGGACGCTCGACCCGTGATGACGGTTGTACCGTTGCAGAACGTTTTTTGTGCCCCTACTCGTTTCACCGGACAATGACTGCTCACCGGAGGGCCCAGCTATGACGATGGAAGACCGAATCGACGAACTGGAGACGATGCGCGAAGAGGCGCTCGAGGGCGGCGGTGAAGAGCGCATCGAGAGCCAACACGAGAAGGGGAAGATGACCGCCCGCGAGCGGATCGACTACTTCCTCGATGACGGGACGTTCACCGAGTTCGACCAGCTCCGGACCCACCAGACGAGCCAGTTCGGGATGGAAGAAAAGAAGATCCCGGGCGACGGCGTCGTCACGGGCTATGGGGAGGTAAACGGTCGAACGACGTTCGTCTTCGCACACGACTTCACCGTCTTCGGTGGCTCACTCGGGGAGGTCTTCGCAGAGAAGATCTGCAAGGTCATGGACATGGCCATGGAGATGGGCGCACCCGTCGTCGGCTTGAACGACTCCGCGGGCGCGCGGATCCAGGAAGGGGTCAAGAGCCTGGCCGGGTTCACCGAGATCTTCCGGCGCAACGAGGAAGCGAGCGGCGTCGTCCCACAGATCTCCTCGATCATGGGGCCGTGTGCCGGCGGTGCGGTGTACTCCCCGTCGATCACCGACTTCATCTTCATGGTGAAAGACACGAGTCACATGTACATCACCGGCCCCGGCGTCACCAAGACCGTCACCGGTGAAGACGTCACCCACGAGGAACTCGGCGGCGCGATGACCCACGCCGACAAGACCGGC
>LKNC01000075.1 GCA_001564255.1 Natrialbaceae archaeon Tc-Br11_E2g1 | reverse complement strand
CGCGTCGGTCACCGATCACCGTATCGCGTCGGTCACCGATCACCGTATCGCGTCGGTCACCGATCACCGTATCGCGTCGGTCACCGATCACCGTATCGCGTCGGTCGCCGACCCCTCTTCAACGCGTGTACGTTTCCAGCGCCGAGAGCTCCCCGTCGTCGACCTCGAAGACGTCGACGAACGCGAACAGCTCCCCGCCGCCGGCGTCGAGCAGCCGTCCGCGGGCCACGGCGAGGCCGTCGTCGACGACCACGTCCCGGAGCTCGTGGGTCGTCGATCGGTTCGGGCGGTCCTCGCGCATGAACCTGAGAAACTCCGCGCGACCGACGAGGCTGCGGTCCGGCCGGTACTGGACGAACTCCTCGGAGAGAACGGCCGCCAGCTCCTCGTACTCCTCCCCGTCGATCGTCCGGTAGTACTCCCGGATGAGCGTCTCGGCGTCCATACCCGAAGAGTGCGACGCGGGGGGAAAAGCCTGGCCCCCACGCCCCGTCGACCACCGATCGGATCGATCATCCGCGGTCGTCCCGGGAGTCGACGGATCGGTCGTCCACGAGCGTCTCGGGGGCCGTGGGTCGTCGTCCGTCGAGGCGTTCGCGGGATCGATTCGCGTCACGGCGGTAGTCGTCCCCGCCCTCGTCGTCGCCGACGGCGTACCGTCTGGCGGCACGGGCGTCCCACTTCGCGGCGTTTCGCCGCAGCGTCGCCAGCTCGTTCGCCCGCGCGGCGGCCTCGGCCAGCGCGTCGTCCTCCGCGTACCGTCGGGCGGCGTCGAACGCATCGACGGCCGCCGTCAGCGTCTCCGTCGCCTCCTCGAACGCGTCGGCCGCGGCGAGCCAGTCGTCTTCCTCCCCGGCCGCGTCGCCACGATCGAGCGCCAGATCTCCCTCCTCGTAGCGGCCGTAGCCGACGGCGTACCGATCGTACCCGAGGGCGCCGTCGGTGGCGTCCTCGATGGCCGTCCGGATCGTCGGCAGCTCCGGGAGCACCTCCGGGTCGTCGGTCGACCACGCGTATCGGACGATCCGATCATGGTCGAGGACGAACACCGACCGCTTCGCGAGCCGGCGGTGGCCGAGCGGTCCCTCGGACGCCACGACGCCGTAGGCTTCGGCGACCGTGCCGTCGTTGTCCGAAAGCAGCGGGAACCCCAGCCCGTGTCTGTCGGCGAACTCCCGGTGGCTGTAGGCCGTGTCCGTCGAGACCGCGAGCAAGCTCACGTCCTGCCGGAGGTCGAACAGCTCGAAATCACGCAACGAGCACAGCTCCTCAGTACACGCCGGGCTGAAATCGGCGGGGTAGAAGGCGACGACGACGACGTCGTCGGCGTACGCCGACAGCGCGACCGAACGCAACTCCCCCTCGACCACGCCGGGCAGCTCGAACGCCGGGGCTCGATCGCCCGTCTCGATCATATCGGGGGTCGTGGCTTCGTCGACCTATTCTTGTCGGCCGACGACGGACGATCATCGATCGACTCGACCGAGCCGTTTCAGTACCATCGCCGTCGTCCCAATACCGTTCTCGAACCAGTCGACATCGAGGTGTTCGTTCGGGGAGTGGTTTCCCTGGTCGGGGTTCGCGTAGGGGACGACGAGCACCGGCGTCCCGAGTTCCCGCTGGAGATAGGCGGCCGGAAGGCTTCCGCCGAGCAGCGGCAGCTCTACCGGTTCGGCGGACCACACGTCGGAGAGTGCACCGTACACCGTCTCCGCGAAGGGAGTGTCGAGGGACGTGCTCATCGGTGGGAAGGTGCCGTGTATCTCGACGTCGGCGTCGGCTCTGTGCGCGAGCACGTGTTCCCGGACGCGTTCGAAGACGGTCTCGGGGCTCTGATCGGGAACGAGCCGCATGTCGAGTTTCGCGGTCGCCTCGTGTGGAACGATCGTTTTCTTCCCACGGCCGGTGTAACCGCTCTCGAGGCCGTTTATCGTCAGCGTCGGCTCGAGCAGCAAGGACTCGTAGTAGCGGTCCGGATCGACGCGCAGCTCAGCCAGGTCGAGTTCCGTTTTCAGTCCCGCGGCGTCGACCGGGATCTTCGCCACCATCTCTCGGGCCCGTTTGGGGATGTCGACGTCCTCGTGAAAGCCCTCTATGGCGATCCCGCCGGCCGAATCCCGCATCGTTCCGAGCAACTCGACCATCGACCACGCCGCGTTCGGGATCGGCCCACCGAAGTTCCCGGAGTGGAGGTCGGTGTTCGCCTCTCGGAGGCGGATCTCGACCGAGAGGATGCCGCGATTGCCGTAGATGAGGGTCGGCCGACCCGACTGGTGGGCCGGACCGTCGGCCACGTACACGAGGTCGGCGTCGGCAACGAGCGACGGGTCGTCCTCGAGGTACTCGATCAACCCCGTGCTGCCGCTTTCCTCCTCGCCCTCGATCAGTAGCTTGACGTTGACCGATGGCTCACCCTCCGTTTCGAGGACCGCCCCGGTAGCGAACACGTGCGTGAGAAACTGCCCTTTGTTGTCACCGCTACCACGGGCGTAGATCGACCCGTCCCGGATCGTCGGATCGAACGGCGGGGAGTCCCACAGCTCCTCGGCGCCGGGCGGCTGGACGTCGTAGTGGCCGTAGAACACCACGGTCGGCTTCGACTCGTCTACGATCCGCTCGGCGTAGACGATCGGGTTCCCGACGGTCTCGACGAGGGTCGCTTCGAGGCCGTGTCGTCGGCAGACGTCGGCGACGAGCTTCGCACAGCCGTCGAGGCGATCGCCGGTCGTACTCACACTCGGCACGGCCAGCAGCTCGAACAGCTCCTCTAGGTACGCGTCTCGGTTCTCCTGTATGTACTCTATAGTATCACTCATGACAGTTCCCTCGTTCCGTTTGTATTCGATCGACGAACGCGTCGACCAACCGCCCCGTGACCTCGCGGCCGAGCTCCTCGGTCGCGCGTGTCGGATCTCCCATATGGCCCATCTCGCTGACGGCGTCGAGCCCGCGGGTGGTAAGCGTCGAAGTCGGAACCTCACCCCGGTATCCCGGCCGGCACTCCTCCTCGAGGACGAGCTCCGGACGGAGGTGTAACATCGACGCGGTGACGGCCGCGCCACCGTGGCCTCTGGCCTCCCGTGGCACGCCGAACGCGTCGAGGCTCTCCAGGAGGGGGTCGATCAGTAGCTCCCTGTCGAGTAGCGTGACGACCTTCGCGTCGACCTCCGTGGCGATCCGCGGGAGGACGGCGTTCATCGCGGGGAAGTTTCCACCGTGCATCGAGAACAGGACGATCGTATCGAACCCGTGGCTCGCGAGGCTGTGACAGTAATCCTCGACGACGGCCATCAGCGTCTCCGGTCGGTAGCTGATCGTGCCTGCAAACCCCATGTGGTGGTCGGACGTTCCCGGCCTGATCACCGGCGCGACGAGTGTCTCACCGAGCTCGTGGGCGACCTCGGCGCCGATCGCCTCGGCCCAGGCGGCGTCTTTGAGTATCCCGAGGTGCGGGCCGTGCTGTTCGACCGACCCTCCGGGCACCAGAACGGTGTCGAAACCAGCGTCGATCGCTCCCCGAATCTCCTTCCAGCTCAGCCGTTCGAGATACACCGACCGCGGTTCGGTCACCGCTCTTTCACCCCCGGTCCAGCCGAACCCCGCCCGGTCGGTTTCGCCGTCCGGAAACCGCCGGCTCGCCGGAGGCGTGGCGGTGCCATCATCGGTCCTCCGGTTCGTGAAGGATACACCGTGCCCGTTGTCCGTCGCCGACCTCGTACAGCGGCGGTTCCTCGTAGGTGCACTCCTCGGACGCCTCCGGACAGCGGTTGTAGAAGCGGCAGTGGTCCGGCACGTCGACGAGGTCAGGCACATTGCCGCTCAACGTAACCGGCTCCCGATCGACGTCGGGGTCGATGATCGGCATCGAACCGACCAGCGCCTGCGTGTACGGGTGTTTCGGATCGCGGATGATCTGCTCTGCCGTTCCGACCTCGACGAGCTTTCCGGAGTACATCACGCCGATCCGGTCGCACATGTGTTTTAGCAACGACAGGTCGTGGCTGATGTACAGCCCCGTGAGGCCGAAATCCCGCTGGAGCTCCCGGAAGAGATCGAGGATGCTAGCCCGGATGCTGACGTCGAGCATGCTCGCAGGTTCGTCGGCGAGCAGAAACGACGGATCCAAGACGAGCGCCCGGGCGATGCCGAGACGCTGGCGCTCGCCGCCGGAGAGCTCGGAAGCGTACTCGTCGGCGAACGCCGATGCCGGGCGTAGGCCGACGCGTTCGAGCGTCTCGTGGACCCTGTCGGTTCGCTCGTCTCGCGTGCCGATGTCGTGGATGGCGAGTGGCTCCCTGACCCACCGGGAGACTTTCCACCGGGGGTTGATCGACTGGTAGGGGTCCTGGTGGATGACCTGGGCCTCGCGACGGAACTTCATCAGTTCGGTACCGTCGAGTTCGGTGATGTCCTCGCCGTCGAACCTGATCCGACCCGACGTCGGATCGTGGAGCCTGATAGCCGTCTTCCCGATGGTCGTCTTCCCACAGCCGCTCTCGCCCGCGAGTCCGAACACCTCCCCCTCCTCGATGGAGAAGGAGACGCCGTCGGCAGCGTGGACGAAATCGCGATCCCCTCGGTTCAACAGCCGGGCGACGAGCCCCCGGTCGACGGGAAAGTGTTTCTCGACCCCGTCGAGTTCGAGTTTCGGCTCAGTCATCGGTCCTCCACGTTTCGGGACGGTTTGCCTCCTTCCGGAGGTATTCCGCCTCGTCGGCTCTGTGACACTCTACCACGTGACCGTCGCCGTGTGTTTCGGGCTGTGGCGTCTCCTCCCAGCAGCGATCCTCGGCGAACGGACACCGGGGAGCGAACCGACACCCCTCCCCCGGTTCGAGCAGATCCGGCGGCGAACCGGGGATGGAGACGAGTTCCTGGGAGTCGGCAGTGATGTCCGGAAACGCGTTCCGAAGCCCGAGCGTGTACGGATGTTTCGGACGTTTGATGATGGTTTCGGCGTCGGCACGCTCGACGACGCGGCCACCGTACATCACCGCGATCGTATCACAGGTCTCGGAGACGACGGACATGTCGTGGGTGATGAGGACCATCGCCGTCCCGAGCTCGTCTTGCATCTCCTTTATCGTCCCGAGGATTCGATCCTGGATGACGACGTCGAGCGCCGTCGTCGGCTCGTCGGCCAGAATCACCGACGGGTCGACCGCGAGCGCGAGTGCGATCATCGCCCGCTGGGCCATCCCCCCCGAGAACTGGTGGGGATAGTCGTCGACGCGCTCCTCGTCGAGGCCGAGATCGTCGAACAGCTCTTTCGTCCGTTCTCGGGCCTCGGCTTTCGAGACGTCGGACTCGTGGGTGCGGATCGCCTGAACGATCTGTTCGCCGACGGTGTAAACCGGATCGAACCCGTTCATCGCCGACTGGGGGATCATCGAGATCTCTTTCCACCGGATCCGTCTTCGCAGCTCCCGCTTGCTGAGCTCGGTTATGTCCTCGCCGTCGAACCGGATCGAGCCGTCGACGATCTCGCCGTTGTCCGGCAACAGACGGATGATCGACTTCGCGACCGTCGACTTTCCGCTGCCGCTCTCGCCGACCAGACCGAGCGTCTCGTTTGCCTCGAGCGAAAGCGAAACACCGTCGGCGGCCTCTATCCAGCCCTCTTCCATCCGATAGTACGTCCGGAGGTCGTCTAGTTCTAGTTTGGACATGTATCACTCAGCGTGTCGTAGTTCGGGGTTCGTCACCCGCTCTAAGGTCCGGCCGATGAAGAACGCAGCCATCACCAACAGCATAATCGACACTCCCGGGGGAACGACCCACCACCAGGCAAACCGGATCGCATCGGCGGTGTACGCCTCGAACAACATCTGGCCCCAGGAGATCATCGTCGGATCCCCGAAGCCGAGAAAAGAGACGTTGGCCTCCGCGATCACGGCCCAGGCGACGGAGAACGCCGCGTAGAGAAACGCCAGGGGCAACACGTTGGGCAGGATGTGGAGGTACATGATCCGCAGATCGCTGGCGCCGACCGCCCTGGCCGACTCGACGTACGGCCGCTCTTTGTGTGAGAGTACCTGCGAACGGACGACCCTGGCGGTCGATCGCCACAGCAACAGCGCGATGACGATGATGATACTCCAGATACTCGGTCCGAGCAGGAACACCAGTACGATCACGAACGGGAGAAACGGCAGGGCGTAGGCGATGTCGGTGATCCGCATCAGCACGTCCTCCGTCCACCCGCCGTAGTAGGCACTTATCAGCCCGATGTTGGTTCCGATCGTGACGGCGATCAGCGCCGCGATGGTGCCGACGATCAGCGAAGCGCGCGCGCCGACGATGACCTGGGAGAAGACGTCACGGCCCATGTTCGTCGTCCCGAAGTAGTGATCCGTCGACGGCGCCTCGAGCCGGAGCGCGGAGCCGTCGTCGTCCCGATTTATCTCCGTGGGGTCGTGGGGTGTGATCCAGGGGCCGAACATCCCCATCAGGGCGAAAATCAGGAGCAACGCCAGCCCGATCTGTCCCATCCGATCGCCCTCGAACACGTCGACGAACGTCCGCCACGTGCGGACGGCGAGAGCCCGGATCCGCTCGGTAGCGCCGTCGTCCGACGCCATGGAGTCGATGCCTTGGGTCTCCCGGCTCATTTGTACTCCACCCTCGGATCGAGGTAGACGTAGAGCAGGTCGGCGACGAAGTTCATGATGATCACGACCGACCCCATGAGAAAGAACGCACCCATCGCCATGGGGTAGTCGTTGTAGTTTATCGCCTCGACCATCTCACGTCCCATTCCGGGCCAGTTGAACACGGTTTCGATGACCAGCGAGCCGCCCATCGCCGTGCCGGTCACGATCGCGGCCATCGTGACGACCGGCAGGATGGAGTTTCTGGCGGCGTGTTTGTACAGGATCGTCAGTTCGGATAACCCCTCTGCCTTCTTTATCTCGATGAAGTCGGCTTTGAGGACGTCGAGCATCGTGTTGCGCATCAACAAAAGCGGCGTCGCCATGTAGTAGATCGTCGCCGCCATCACGGGCAACACGAGGTGGTAGACGAAGTCCGTCGAGAGATATCGCGCGGAGAAAGAAGGCGCCATCTCCGCGCCGATCGACCGCATCCCACCGGAGGGTAACCAGCCGAGCCAGAACGCAAAGACCGACAGCACGATTATGCTGGTCCAGAACTCCGGGGAGGATCTGGCCATGAGCCCGGCGACGATCCCGACCCGTTCGGCACGTTTGCCACGCCACCAGCCGAGCAGAGCTCCGGCGAGTACACCGATAACGTACGCACAGATCACGGCCGCGCCCATCAGGAAGATAGTGTTCCAGAACTTGATAACCAAAACGTCCCAGACGGGCTCTCTGTACCGGAACGAGACTCCGAACGAGCCCGACAACAGCTGCCCCATGTAATCGACGTACTGGAGGTAAAGCGGCTGGTCGAGGCCGAGGTCGGCGATGATCTCCTGACGGCTCTCCTCGTCCATACCGTCCATCACGAACATCGACGTCGGGTCCCCCGGAGCTGCCCGAAACAGCACGAACAACAGGGTGATAAACGCCCAGTAGGTGATGACCAGCTGGAATATCCTTCGAACGACGTACTCTCTGAGTCCCATATAGCGGAGGTTCGTGGAGTGTCGTTATTCGGCTGGGTAATGTATCCGACCGTCGTCGTCCCACTGGTAGCCCGCTTCCTCGAGTACGTCCCGTGCTCGATCTATGTCGTCACCGAACTCCATTACGTCCGGGTTGTGCCAGAACTCGTTGACCTCGGCGATTTGTGAGTGGGTGACCGTTCCCATCCCGTCCATCACTACGTCGACGATGTCCTGTTTGGGGATCGCGTGAGCCAGCGCGTGGCGGACGTCCTTGTCGTCGAACGGCGGCCGCTCGAGCTGGTAGTTGATGTGGTACCAGCCGTGGTCCTCGATCGAGCTGTTCTCGACGTGATCGACGTCCTCTTCCAGTCTGTTGACCGTGTCGGGTCCGGGCACCCAGCCGATCATGTTGATCTCCTCGTCTTCGAGGAGTCGAACGAGCGTGGACATGTCCGCGCCGGGAACCTTGATCATCGTCTCGACGTTCGGCGTGTTGAAGTGGTCCTCGTTCGCCTCGAGTACCATCTGTTCGTCGCGTTGCCAGTCGACGAACTGGAACGGACCGCTGCCGACCGGTTCGGGGTTGTCGAAGTCGAGCGGCGAGTTGACGTCGTCCATCCCGTCCGGAATCTCCGCCCAGATGTGTTCCGGGATGATGAACACCTGGCCGAGTGAGACCGCGAGGAAGGGAGCGAACGGCTCGTCTAGATCGAACCGGAGCGTCCGGTCGCCGACGATCTCGATGTCCTCGACCGGGTCGGTGGCGGCATCGAGCACCGGCGAGTGTTCGCCGAGATACTCGAAGGAGAACTTCACGTCCTCGACCGTCAGCTCCTCGCCGTCGTGCCAGGACTGGCCGTCTCGAATCGTCACCTCGATCGTCGTGTCGTCTACCTCTTCGACGGATTCGGCAAGCCACTCCTCGGCGACGCCGTCCGTGTTGATCCGCATCAGCCGGTCGTAGATCAGGCGCATCGTCTGCTGGTCGTGGGTCGCCTGGCCGTCCGCAGGGTTGAGATTGTTGACCTCGGAGGGATACCCCAGTCGAAGTTCGGAGTTGCCGCCGGCGGGTTCGGAGTCGACCGCCGTCCAGAAAGACATCAGCCCCTCACCCATCATCGTGACGACCTCGTCGAAAGCATCGGCGAGGTAGGGCATGATCTGCTCCTGGTTGGCGATCGGGGTCCGGGGCTGTTCTTCAGCGAAGATCTCCTGACAGCGATAGACCTGCTCGCGGCGTTCCTCGTCGTCGTAGAGGCGACGCTGAGCTTCCGCGGCCTCGTCGTACTCCTCGTTTTCGAAGTTGACCTGATTGCGTGCGCCGAGTTCGGTCTGGGAGGAGTGGTGGAGATCGTAACAGAAGATGTCCGGGTCGATCCGCTCGGCACGGCCGCCCCAGTTGAGCGTAAACGCGTCGAAGTCCTGTTGATCCATCGCCGTGTCGACGATCGTGTTCCACGCCGTCGGGTTGACGTCGACGTCGAACCCGAGCTCGCGCCAGTTGTCGGCGATCAGCTGACCGAACTCGTAACGGACCGGATCGTAATCCGCCGTGGTGACGATCAGTTCGATCTCCTCGACCGGTTCGCCATCGACTCCAGTGTCGTCGTCGCCGAGACAACCGGCCGTCGCGACCGGAGCGACGGCGGCAACCGTCGCTACACCTTTCATCACGTCTCGTCGCTTCACGCTTTCATCAGACATAGATCGGCTCATGAATCACGTGAATAAGTAGCTTTCGTATTAGCTGAAAGGGAAAAGACGTCATTTGTGAAACATACGTTGGCAACGAGCGTATAAAACCACCCAGTCGTGCGGCCCGGTGCGACTTCCCCCCGCGGTCGTCACGATCGGTTGCCAGCGGCGATAGCGGTGACCTCGCGACGCGAGCTGCCGGGAGTCCACCGCCCGATCCCGATCGCTTTTGGCCCTCCGGCGACTCCGCCACGGCGTGGAGGTCCACGTCTACTACGAGGGTGACGACGACCCGAAGAAGTGTACGGCCCGCCGGCTCGAGCGGTTCGACCGGGCGATTCTCCACCGGCGAATGCAGGGGGTGCCGTACGGCGTCGTTCTCAATCCCCACGCCGATCGGGCACTCTCGCCGGCCGACGCCGCGGACGCCCTCGGGACGCTCGTCGCCCTCGACTGCTCGTGGGAATCGGCCGAGGAGGCCGCCTTCTCGATGCGAGGGGTCCACCGGGCGTTGCCCTTCCTCGTCGCCGCCAATCCGGTGAACTACGGCCGGCCGTTCCGGCTGACGACGGCCGAAGCGCTCGCCGCCGGGCTGTGGATCCTCGGGGAGCCGGACGCCGCCGCCGACCTGCTCGAGCCGTTCCGCTGGGGGGAGACGTTCCTGACGCTCAACGAGGAGCCCCTCCGGCGGTACGCCGACTGTGCGGACTCGACGGCGGTCGTCGCCGTCCAGGAGGACTACCTCGAGGATCCGGCCGGCTCGTCGCCCGACGGTGGCGACGACGCCGAGCGTTCCGGCGGTGACGACGGCGATCACAGCCGTTAAATGCTCCACCGGCCAACGGACGCCATGGCCAGATTCGACGCCGCGGAGCGACGCACCCTGGAGAAGCTCATCTGTATGCGCTGTAACGCCCGCAACCCACAGCGGGCCGACCGCTGCCGGAAGTGTGGCTACGACAAGCTCCGGCCGAAGGCGAAAGAAGCCCGGAGCGCCTGATCGGTCCGCCGGCGGAGTCGCGGTGCCGACCGAAACCACGACGAGCACCCACCTCGACGGGTCGGCCGACGGACGGGCGGGTCGGCCGACGAACGGAGGGGTCGGCCGGCGAACGGATCGGCGGCGTTCCGCCCGAACACCTCCTCGCCGACGTCGCGGTGGTGGCCCCGGCGCTGCTGATCTTCGGTTGAGACCGCCGTGAGCTCGATCGGAGGGCTCAATCGGTTCCGTCCTCGTCGTCCGTTCCGTCGTCGTCCGCTTCGTCGTCCTCGATCACGACGACGATCGAGTCGTCGTCCCACCCCGTCCCGAGGCTGATCTCGACGACGTCGCCGTCCTCGGCCCCGTCGG
>LKNC01000074.1 GCA_001564255.1 Natrialbaceae archaeon Tc-Br11_E2g1 | reverse complement strand
GTCTGTCCTCGAACCCTGCCAGAAGGGACCGGAGGTTGCCGTGTGGGGCGTAGTACGCACAGTTGACCGCCGGATCGGCCGCCTCGAGTTCGGAGAGATACCCGTCTACGGTCGTCCACGGCCAGGGTTTCCCGAGCCCGCCGTCGAGCGAGTGGACCCGGGTCGCCCACTCGTCTTTGAGTGCGGGTGGAACCGGAGCGACGCTGACCCCGTCCTGTCCCAGTACTTCGGTCGTGATCCCCTGTGTGAGTTTTTCGGTCGCGTCGGGACGGTCGAAAAGGCGCAGATCCGAGTGAGAGTGCATATCGATGAAGCCGGGGGCGAGATACGACCCCTCGAGGTCGATGACACGGTCGCCACCACCGGGTTCGTCGCTCACACGTCGAATCCGCCCGTCGGCGACCGACACGGTCGCAGTGACCGGCCCGCTCCCGGTCCCATCGAGAACCCTGGCGTTGCGAAACTCGATCTCACCAGTGCGACTGGTCGGCATACCACTGTACACCTGTACCACGGATTTGGTTCTTTTGGTTAGCGCAGATTCGCCTGCGTATACACCCACCAGAACGGCCAGGAGTGGCAAATACTAAACCGAAGCCCCGAGACGATAGGAGTATGTCAACGGGTTCTATCGACAGCCGGCGGTTTCGCGAACGGTTCGACGAGTTCAGCGCTATCGGGGCGACGGAAGCGGGAGGCGTCGACAGACCGTCGCTCTCGGAAGCGAACGAACGGGCTCGAGATACGCTCGTCGAGTGGTTCCGGGAGGCGGAGTTGACCGTCACGATCGACGAGATGGGGAACATCTTCGGCAGACGGGAGGGGAGCGACCCCGACGCCGACCCCGTGATGTTCGGGTCCCACATCGACAGTCAGTACAACGGCGGCCGGTACGACGGCGTCGTCGGCGTCCTCGGTGCACTCGAGGTGATCGAGTCGCTGAACGACCGGGGGGTCGTCACCGACCGCCCACTCGAGATCGTCGCCTGGAGCAACGAGGAAGGCGTTCGGTTCCAGCCGGACATGCTCGGTAGCGGCGTCTACACCGGCGTCTTCGACCTCGAGTACGCCTACGAACGGGAGGACAAAGACGGCACCACCTTCGGCGAGGAACTCGAGCGGATCGGGTACAAGGGCGATCGCCCGTGTGAACCCGACGACGTCCACTGTTATTTCGAACTCCACGTCGAGCAGGGGCCGTTTCTCGAGCAGGCGGGTCTCAGCATCGGCGTCGTCGAGGGCGTCTTCGGCTTTTCGTGGCTCGACGTGCGCTTCGAGGGCCAGGCGAACCACGCGGGGCCGACCCCGATGGACATGCGCCACGACGCGTTCGTCGCGACGGCCGAGGTGACCCGGGCGGTGAGATCGATCACGGCCACGGGGGGAGGGGACCTTGTCGGGACCGTCGGCAGCGTCGACGTCTGGCCGAACGCGATCAACGTCATCCCCGAACGCGTCGAGTTCACGATCGACTTTCGCTCCTACGACAACGGGGCTGTCGACGCCGCCGTCGACCGGATCCGCGAGGAAGTCGAGTGGGCCGCCGACCGCGAGGGCCTCGAGTACGAAATCGAGGAGATCATGCGCGTCGATGCCGATCCGTTCGACGACGACTGCATCGAGACGGTCGCCAGCGCGGCCGAGGCCTCCGGTTACGAGTACACCCGCCTCGTCAGCGGTGCGGGCCACGACGCGAACTACCTCAACACCGTCGCGCCGACGAGTATGATCTTCGTCCCGAGCGTCGACGGGATCAGCCACCGGGAGTCCGAATACACGGAGTGGGAGGACGTCGTCGCCGGGACCGACGTCCTCTACCGTGCCGTCAGCGAGAAGGCCTCGATCCGATAGTCACGATACTGCGTGCTATACCAAATTTCGCCGAAGCCGAGCCGAAATATAGTCCGCGGCAACGACGAGAACGAAGACCGCGATGATCGCTGTCACGAGTTTCTGATACTGGAGTCGGGTGATCGTCACGGTCAGGTAGTACCCGATCCCGCCGGCACCGACGAAGCCGAGAATCGTCGCCGCCCGGATCGCACACTCCCACCGGTACAGCGTATACGAGACCAGCGTGGGGGTGAGCTGTGGAACGATACCGTGGAAGACCGTCTGTAAACGGGTCGCGCCCGTCGCATACACCGCCTCCGCTGGGGCCGGATCCGTATCCTCGAGGAAATCCGCGTAGATCTTTCCGAGCACACCGGCGTTGTGGATGCCAAGTGCCAACACGCCCGCGAACGGCCCGAGTCCGACCGCTGTCACGAACAGAAACCCCCACACGAGATCCGGCACTGCACGGAGGAAACTCAGGATGCCTCGAGTGAGCCGCTGGAGGAGGTGACCGGCGTAACGGCGGAACCCGGACGTTCCGGTGTACATCGGCCCGGTGTGAGTGACGTTCGATGCGCCAGCGACAGCCAGCGGAATCGCGAGGCCGACTGCGAGGACGATGCCGGCGATGCTGATCGCGATCGTCTCGACGATCGCCCAGAGAAGCCCATCGCGAACCGTTCGTCCGAGCAGGTATTCAGCGGAGAAATCAGGCGGAACCCCGTCTGCGACGAACTGCCACATCTGCTGGCGTGCGTCGGTGGAAACGAGTGTGATCGGGTCGACCTCCGCGACCCAGGCGGCGACGCCCACGATGATGCCGAGGACGATCAGCCACGTCAGCGACCGTTTCGACGGGGTCCCCCGCCCGAGTTCCTCGCTGGACTCCCGTATGGTTGGGTCGGGCCGACAGGTGACACCCCGATCGGGCGATCGGGTCTCGGTCGATCGATCCGGGGAACGGGGCGGGGCGGTCATTGGTCCGACTGCACACCGGGTTTCGAACGCGGCTGAGCGCGTGTTGCCCGCGTCGAACCCGCTGTCGTCGCCGACTCGTCGAACAATCGATCCACGTCGGCAGCGGACACGCGCGATGGCGGTTTGTCGAACCGAACGGTGCCCCCACTGAATCCGACGATTCGCTCGAAGTGCTCGAGCGCCAGGTCGATATCGTGTATCACCACGATGAGAGAGCGGTCGTCCAGAGCAGCCGAGAGAAGATCGAGGATACGCTGACTCGTCGTCGGATCGAGGTTGGCCGTGGGTTCGTCGGCGAGCAACAGCCGACTCTCCTGGACGAGTGCACGAACACAGGCGACCCGCTGGCGCTCTCCCGAACTGAGTTGATCGACACGCGTGTCGGCGTATTCGGCTATCCCGGCTCGCTCGAGCAACTGGATCGCCCGTTCGGGGTCGCGTGGATAGAGCGGCTCGAGCAACCCTCGCAGTCGTGACTGTGAGCCGAGGGTCCCGACGACGACGTTCGACAACACCGACCGTCGCTCCAGCAACGCGCCCTCCTGATAGACGAGTGCCGTCTGTGTCCTGTCGGGATCCGGATCACCGTCGATCGTGACACGGCCGGAATCCGGACGTAACGCCCCGGTTGCAAGCCGGAGGAGCGTCGTTTTGCCGGCACCGGAGGGGCCCACGATAGCGACGTCTTCGCCCGGGTCTACGGTCAACGAAACGTCCGCCACGGCAGGGCGTGTTGCCCCGTCGTAGCTTTTCGTGACGTCGTGAAATCCGAGGAGTGTCACCCACCTACACCTCCGAGATCCCCATCAGATCGACTGCCTCCTCGAGGTCCGTAAACGCCTCGTGGCTGGTCTCGACGTAGCGGTCGACGTTGAGTTGCTCGAGTAACTCGTCGTCGACACGGGTATGTAACGTCGTAAACGAGTCCTGAACGCGATCGGCGAGTTCGTCGTCGACCGTCGGCCCGACGGTCCAGGGATAGTTCGCAAACGCCGGCGTTCGCCAGATTTCGACCGCACCGTCGGTGTCGCCCGCGGCGGCCTGTGCGTCGAAAATCCGTCCGTTCAACGCCCCAGCATCGGCGTGGCCGTCACGGACCGTCCGGAGAATCGCATCGTGAGCACCGAGATGTGTCGTCGACTCGAATGCCGTCTCGAGGTCGATCCCGAGTTCGGCGTCGGCATAGTACGTGGGCATCACCGATCCCGTCGTACTGATCGGATCGCCGAGCACGAACTCGATGTCCGACCCCTCGAGGAGGTCAGTTTCGGTGTCGATCCCGCTTGCTTCGTGGGCGACAAACACTGACTCCCAGTCGGTTTCGCCATCTCGTTCGCCAACCGCGATCGCCCTGGCGTCCGCTCGCTGGCTTGCCAGTACGTAGGAGACGCCACCGAAATAGGCGAGGTCGATCTGTTCGCTGTCCATCGCCTGGACGAGACTCGCATAGTCGGAGGTCGTTTCCAGATCGACCTCGATCTCGAGATCGCGCTCGAGGGCCTCTGCGAGCGGTTGGTTCGTCTCGATGGCAGTGTCCGGATCCACGTCCGGCAGGATGCCCGCGGTGAGTCGGTCCGGACCCCCACCTGTGCTCAGACAGCCACCGAGCCCGGCGAAAGTGGCCGAACCGGCCACGAGAACCGTCCGTCTAGCTAATCGCTGCATGCACTAGCCGGGTACTTGATCGTCGAACTACTAAACGTCTTCGTAGGCTATTTGCTACAATAGACGCCGAAAACGTTGGGGTTTGTTGTCTTTCGGAGCGATTGCGTTGATACCTCGTACTCCACGCTCGGGGCTTCGGCGAGATCAGTCGTCGGTCGCGGGTTCGGTGACGGTCGGGGTCGGCTCGACCACGTCGAACAGCGGACTCGACTCGCCGGGGACGAACGTGTTCAAAAGCAGTGCGGAGATGCCGGTCATGATCACCGGTTCGCCGAAGAACGTCTGGGCACCCTCGGGCAGTCCCTCGAGGGCTTCCGGGACGGTGGCGACGCCGAGACCGAGGCCGAGCGCGGTGGCGATGATCACCATGTTGCGTCGGTTCATCTCGATGTTCAAAAAGAGCAGGCGCATGCCGCTTGCGGCGACCATCGCGACCATCACCAACACCGCACCGCCGAACACCGCGTCCGGGATGGTCGTCACGACGGCACCCACTTTCGGAACCAGCCCGAGGACGACGAGGATCACGCCACCGATGCCGACGATGTGGCGGCTCATCACGCCAGTGAAGTTGATGATACCGACGTTTTGGGAGAACGACGTCTGTGGGAACGACCCGAAGATCGCGCCGATCCCGCTGATGAACCCGTCGGCGAAGATTCCGCCGCGGTACTCAGATTCGGTCGGATTGCGCCCCTCGGCGGCGGTAATTCCCGCCATGTCGCCGATCGTCTCCATCCCGGAGACGAGAAACAGAAACGCGAACGTCAAAAGCGGTATCGCCTCCAAACTGAAGCCAAAGCCACCCGGCGTCGGCACCGCGAACCACGCGGCTTCGCCGATCGGCGTGAAATCGACGACGCCGAGTGCCACCGCCGTAGCGTAGCCCACTGCGATCCCGATGATGATACTCAACACCCGCCAGACGCCGTCGAGAAACAGGTTGAACAACACGGCGATCGCCAGCACCGTCGCGGCCAGCCCGAGGTTGGTCGCCGACCCGAAGTCCTCCGAACCGACCCCGCCGGCGGAGTACTCCATCCCGACCGGGATCAGATAGAGCCCGATGATGACGACGATCAGTCCGGTGACCAGCGGCGGGAAGAACGCCTCGAGTCGTTTGAACTGCCAGCCGAGCAAGAACGGGACGGCGAACCCGGCGATGACGATGGAGCCGAACACGGCATCGAGTCCGGAACTCGCCCCGATGGTCGACATCGCGCCGACGAACGCGAAACTCGTCCCCATAACGATCGGGAGCTTTGCCCCGATGGGGCCGACGGTGTACGCCTGGACGATCGTCGCCACGCCGGCGAACAGGATCACCATCTGGACGAGAAACGTCGTGTCAGCGGCGTCGAGGCCCACCGCCCCGGCGACGATAAACGCCACCGCCGTCGACGGCACGATCATAACCGACACGTGTTGTATCGCCAGCAGAAACGACGTCGGTATCGGTGGTTTATCGTCCACACCGTACTCGATGTCTATCTTTCCGTCCGATTCGGTAGACATATGTCAACATGGTTCGTTCTATCCCTCCCGGCTTAAATGTTTCCCCGATGAGACGTGCCCGGCGCAGGATCGAACCCGCCCCTGGAGGGGGCGACCCCGCAGTCACCGCCCGGCGGAGTACTAGGTTCGATCGAGCGCCTCGAGTACCGCCTCGGCGGTGATCGGCAACTCCGTGAGTCTGACGCCGACGGCGTCCCGAACGGCGTTGCTCAGCGCCGGAGGAACGCCGTTGGTGGGCAGTTCGCCGATCGACTTCGCACCGAAGGGGCCGGTCGGTTCGTGGGTCTCGACCAGAATCGTCTCCATCGGCGGGTGGTCCGTCGTCCGGGGCATGCCGTACTCGCGGAAGCCGACCGTCTTCGGAACGCCGTCGTCGGTGAACTCCAGGGTCCCGCTGGTCGCGTACTCGAGGCTCATGTGTTCGCCCCCCTCGACCTGTCCCTCGGCGAGAGCGGGGTTGATCACGACGCCACAGTCGGCCGCGAAGACGAGTTCGTTGATCTCGTACTCGCCGGTTCGCTCGTCGACCGTCACGTCGACGAACTGCGCGCCGAACGGCGGCGGACTCTCGTCGGTCGAGTGGTGACCGTGACCCATGATCTGTTCGCGCTCGTCGTGGCCGTAAGCCGCCTCGTAGCCGATCTCCTCGAGGGTGACCGACTCGCCCGTTTGCTCGCTGTAGACACGGCCATCGCCGGTCTCGAGGACCGATTCGGGTTCCTCGAGCAGTTTCGATCCCCAGTAGCGGAGTCGGTCTTTCGCATCTTCGGCTGCGTGTTTCACCGCGGTGCCACTGATGTACGTCGTCGAGGAGGCGTAAGAGCCGTAATCGAAGGGCGCAACGTCGGTGTCGGCGGCGGTGACGACGATATCGTCGGGCGAACAGCCGAGCACTGCGGCGGCGACCTGTGTGAACATCGTGTCGTTGCCCGTCCCGGTGTCGACGCCGCCGACGTGCAATGAAAACGAGCCGTCCTCGTTCATAAACAGCTTGGCAGCACCGAGTTCCTTGCCCGCGACGCCACTGCCCTGCGCACAGAGTGCGACCCCTACCCCACGGTGGAGGTGGGACGCCGTCGGCTGGTCGATCGACTCCCACCCGATCGCCTCGGCCCCACGCTCGAGACACTCCCTGACGCCACACGAGCGGATCCGGCGCACAAAGCGCGTCCCGTCCTTGAGGATCGCCGAAGCCTCGTCGAGGTCGCCCTCCCGAACGGCGTGGCGGCGTCTGAACTCGAGGGGGTCGGCCCCGACGTGGCGTGCGATCTCGTCGACGAGCGTCTCGACGGCGAAGTGTCCCTGTGGGGCCCCGTACCCCCGCATCGCCGCACCCATCGGAAGGTTGGTGTGGACGACCTCGCCCGTGAACCTGAGGTTCGGAACGTTCGGGTAAAGCGGCATGGCTTTCGTCCCGACGTTGCTCGCGACCGTCATCCCGTGGGTTCCGTACGCCCCCGAGTTCGAGCGGGTGTGGAGGTCGAGTGCGGCGATCTCGCCCTCGTCGGTGACCGCCCCACGGACGCGCAACGACATCGGGTGGCGAGACCGAACGGCGGAGAACTCCTCCTGTCGGCTCAACTCGAGTTTGACCGGCCGTCCGCTCGCGAGGTGGAGCGCGAACGTGATCGGTTCGATGACCATCTCCTGTTTCGTTCCGAAGCCGGCACCGACGCGGGGCTTTTTCACCCGGACGTCCCGGATCGGGATATCGAACAGGTGTGCGAGCTGTCTGCGGGTGTGGTTCGGTACCTGTGTCGCGGTGATGAACGTCCGTCGGCCGTCCTCGTCGGTGTAGGCGATCGTCGCGTGGGGTTCGGGGACACAGTGGGATTGATACGGCGTCTCCAACTCGAGTTCGAGGCGGTCGACGTCGTCGCGTTCGAACGCCGCGTCGACGTCGCCGATCTCGCCGCCAAAGGCGGATTCGACGTTCCGGCTGTAGTCGGCCCCGGTCTGGCTGTTTTCGACCTCGTCGTCCTCGAACAGCCGGGGGGCGTCGGGGTCGGTCGCCGTTTCGGTGTCGAAGACGGCCGCACGCTCGTCGTACTCGACGGTAAGTGCCCTGGCAGCCCGATCTGCGGTCTCCCGGTCGGCCGCGGCGACGGCGGCGATCGGATCGCCGACGAACCGGACGTGGCGTCTGAGAACGCGCATGTCCCACGGGCTCGGTTCCGGATAGGACTGTCCCGAACTCGAGTAAAGCGTTTCGGGCACCTCCGCCGACCATGGGGTGAGGACGGCGTAGACGCCCTCGATCGCCTCGGCTTCGCTCGTGTCGATGTCGGTGACCTCGCCGTGTGGGATCTCACTCCGGACGATCGTCCCGTGGGCCAGATCCGGAAACTGCGTCCGGTAGTCCGCCGTGTACTTCGCCTCCCCGGTGACGATCTTTCTGCCGTCGTACTTTTCGGCACTACTGGAGACCGGGTCGGCGGCCGGCGTCCCCCCGGGATCCGCCGTCGTCTCCCCGTCCGCGTCGGTCCGATCGGCGGGGTCGTCGGGCGTGCTCATTCGCGTTCACCCGGCGAGTGCCGACACGAGCGCCCGCGACCGCACGGGCCGCCCGCTCCGCGTTCGCCGGCGACCTCGGAGCCGCCGTCGGTCACGGCGGGACTCGAACGCATGCGCTCGCCGGCATCGAGAACCGCCTCGACGATCTTCTTGTACCCCGTACACCGACAGAGGTTGTCCGCGAGCGCCTCGCGAACCTCGGCTTCGGTCGGCTCCGGGTTCGTCTCGAGTAACGCCTTCGAGCGCATGATCATCCCGGGAATACAGAAGCCACACTGGAGCGCCGAGTGTTCGACGAAGGCGGCTTGGATCGGGTGCAGGTCGTCCTGACTGCCGAGTCCTTCGATCGTCTCGACGGTCGTGCCGTCGACGGCGGCGAGCGGGGTCACACAGGAGGTAACCGGTTCGCCGTCGACCTGTACCGTACAGAACCCACAGGCACCCGTATCACAGCCACGCTTGGCCCCGGTGTAGCCGTGTTCGCGTAACACGTCGAGCAAGAGCGCAGACCGCGGTGCGTCGAAACTCCGTTTTTGGCCGTTTATGCTACAGTCGATATGTATGTCAGTCATCCTCGATCCACCGATTACCAAAACTTTACGCCGTAGAGGCACATATTTGTTATGCAGCTGTGGCGATCCCCGGAACAACGGACGGCGATAAGTAGTTACACGGGACGCTCGTCCATCGGGTTCGGAGTCACTCCCGTGAGTCGAGCGCCGAGGCGATCTTCTCCGGCGTGATCGGCATCTCGGTGATTCGAACGCCCACGGCGTCACGGATCGCGTTGCTCAGCGCCGGTGGAACCGTGTTCGTCGGCACCTCGGCGACCGATTTCGCGCCGAACGGTCCGGTCGGTTCGTGGGTCTCGACCAGGATCGATTCGATCGGTGGCGTCTCCGCCGCAGTCGGCCACTCGTAGTCGTCGAACCCGGCCACTTCACAGCGGCCATCGTCGTCGAACGTGACGCCCTCACTGACGGCCAGTTCGTAGCTCATGTGGTTTGCCCCTTCGACCTGGCCTTCGGCCATCCCCGGGTTGATCGCCACGCCACAGTCGACCGCGACGACGAGTTTGTGCACCTCGAACTCACCGGTCCGTTCGTCGACGGTGACGTCCGCGAACTGGGCTGCGAACGGCGGCGGACTCTCCTCGGTACAGTGTGTCCCCTTGCCGAGGATGTGCTCGCGTTTGTCGTGGCCGTAGGCTGCCTCGTAGCCGATCTCCTCGAGTGTGACCGACTCGCCCGTTTCCTCGCTGTAGACACGGCCATCGGCGGTCTCGAGGACTGCGTCGGGTTCCTCGAGCAGTTTCGAGCCCCAGTGGAGGAGTCGCTCTTTGGCGTCCGCCGCGGCCTTCTTTACCGCCATCCCGCTGATGTAGGTCGTCGAGGAGGCGTAGGCACCGTAATCGAACGGCGTGATGTCGGTGTCCGAGGATTTGATCACGATGTCGGCTTCGTCACAGCCGAGCACCTCGGCGGCGATCTGGATAAAGGCGGTGTCCGCGCCGGTTCCGATGTCGACGCCACCGACGTGGAGGTGGAACGAGCCGTCCTCGTTCATCATGAGCTGGGCGGCCCCGAGTTCGTCGCCGGCGACGCCGGTCCCCTGTGCCGAAAGGGCCATCCCCATGCCGCGATGCAGGTGGTCCTCGGCCGGCTGTTCGCAGTCGTCCCAGCCGATGGCCGCTTTCCCACGTTCGATACACTCGTCGAGGCCACACGATCGGATCCGTCGCTCGGCCCCCTCCCCACCCATCATGCCGGCGATCTCGTCTAGGTCGCCGACTTCCATGTAGTGGCGTTTGCGAAAGTCGATCGGATCGAACTCGAGGTCGCGAGCGACCTCGTCGAGATGGCCCTCGAGGGCGAGTGTTCCCTGTGGGGCCCCGTAGCCGCGCATGGCACCGGTCTGTGGCGTGTTCGTGTGCACGATGTCGGCTTCGAACCGAACGTTCGACACTTTCGAGTACAGGGGCAACGGCTTGCTCCCGACGTTGCCGGCGACGGTCATCCCGTGACTGCCGTAGGCACCGGTGTTCGAGCGGGCGTACAGTTCGAGGGCTTCGATCTCGCCGTCGTCGGTGACGGCACTGCGTGCCCGCACACGCATCGGATGGCGCGTTCGCATCGCGTAAAACTCCTCTTCCCGGCTGGCTTCGTACATCACGGGCCGGTCGGCAGCCAGCGAGAGCGCGAACGGGATCGGCTCGAGCACCAT
>LKNC01000073.1 GCA_001564255.1 Natrialbaceae archaeon Tc-Br11_E2g1 | reverse complement strand
GTGGCTTTCTGCCATGTGATAGTAACACACTAGCAAAGGTAAATAGATGTCGAGCGGTCGGGACGGCTATCGGTTCATCGCGACCAGTGCCCCACCGCTTGCCGTGACCATCGCCGCCCCCCACACGAGCCAGACCACGGGGTCCTCGAGACGGTAGACGACGACGAGCGTCACGAGGAAAAGCGCCGTCAGCCCGCCGATCGTGCGTGTCTCGTCCATCGAAACGACGGTGTGTGGGCGACGATCAAAAACGTTGTGTCGGGACTCAGACCGCCTCGAGGCCCGCTTCCTCCCGGAGCACGTTGATGTACTTCCGGAAGCCGGACTCGAGGTCGTACTGCACTTCGTAACCGAGGTCGTCCTCGGCTTTGGTCATATCGAGGTTCTGCGTCCAGGGGAGTTCGCCGTCGTCGGAGACGTCGATGTCGGCGTCTGGCATAACGGCCTCGACGGCTTCTGCGGCCTCACGGACCGTCGCGAGGACGCCACGGACGTTGTAGACCCGCTGGGTGAGGTCCGCTTCGGGCGTGAACGCGGCCAGGCGGAACGCCTGAGCGATGTCCTCGACGTGTTGCCAGTCGACGTACTGGTCGCCGTACTCGACGCTGTAGGGGTCGCCGAGGGCGGGTTTCTCGACGATGTTCGCGAGGAACGCCGAGCCACCTGTCTCCCGGTAGGGACCGTAGGCGACCGTCGGCCGGAGGGCGACGTGGTCTAACCCGTAGTCCTCGTGGTAGACCCGTGCCTGGTGTTCGTTGTACTCTTTGGTCGCGCCGTAGAGGGTGTCGGGATAGACGAGTTCCTCCTCGTCGACCCACTCTGCGTCGTAGTTCTCCGGGGGCGCGTACGCGGCCGCCGAAGAGGCCCACGCGACGCGTTCGACCTGGTCGTCTAAGATGCGTGCGGCCTCGAAGATATTGTTCGTCCCGAGGATGTTCACGTCCGCGGCGGCGCGGGGGTTCTCCCGTGCCGTCGTGGTCAACAGTGCCGCGAGGTGGACGATGTGGGTCGTCCCCGTCTCCGTGACCGCCCGGATCACGTCCGTCGGCTCGGAGACGTCACCGCGTCGCACCTCGACATCCTCGGCGACGCCGAGTTTCTCTAAGATCTCCGTATCCGTCGAGAGGTCGTATGCCACGACGTCGTGGCCGTGTTCTACCAGATCCTGTACCACGTAGGAACCGATGAAGCCGGTTCCGCCCGTTACCAGTACCGTGTTGTCTCCCATGTTCTATCGTGTTAATTTCTGCTAGTTACTTGTAAGGCTATTCGTGGAGGCCGCCGACCGAGTCGTAGAACGACGAGGACAGCGTCTCGGCCATGTCCTCCTCGCGGTCGATCCGGACGTCGACGACGTGTGGGACGTCGGCGGCCTTGCCCGCCTCGAGTGCGCCCGCGAGTTCGTCGGGGTCCGTGACTCGAATCCCCTCGGCACCGAAGGCCTCGGCGACTTTCAGGAAGTCCGTGTCGTGGAACTCCACGCCCGCGATGTCGTCCTCGTCGTGTTGCATCTGGCGGACCATCCCCAGACTCGTGTCGTTTAGGATCACGAACGTCGGGGCGACACCGTACTCGACGGCCGTCTCGACGCTGTTCATCGTCATCGCGAAGCCGCCGTCGCCGGCGACGGAGATGACGTCCCTGTCGGTGGTCAACGCCGCCGAGACGCCGGCCGGGATCGCCCAGCCCATGCCGCCGACGCCGCCGCTGCCGAAGTAGGTCCGGATCGCCGGCGTCTGGAGGTAATACAGCAGCCAGAAGCGGTTGTTCCCGGAGTCGGCGGTGACGATCGTGTTCTCGTCGACGACTGCCTCGATCTCCTTGACCGCGCGCTGGGGTTTGATCGGCGCACTGTCGTCGTCACACTCGGCCGTGTGGAACCACTCGCGAGCCTCGCTCGCGCGGTCTGTCGCCCAGGCGTTTTCGGCCTCGCTGGCCTCGGCGAGCGCGCTCAGACTCTCGGCGGCGTCGCCGATCAACCCGACGTCGGCGGGGTAGGTCCAGCCGGCGTTTCGCGTGTCGATGTCGGCGTGGACGATCGTCTGCTCGTCCGGACGGATGAACTCCGGAGCCTGCCAGTTGGTGTCCATCGGGTTCATCCGACAGCCGACGACGAGGATCGTATCTGCCTCGCTGACGACACGATTCGCCCCTTCGTGACCAAAGGAGCCGATCACGCCCGCAGCGCGGGCTTCGGTCTCGGGGTAGGTCGACTTTCCGAGATAGGAGGTCGTCACGACACAGTCGTAGGCCTCGGCGACGGCCTCGAGTTCGTCGTACGCGTGTGCGGCGTGGACCCCGTTGCCCGCCACGATGACGGGACGCTCTGCGGCCTCTAAGGCCTCGACGGCGGCCGCCACGTCCTCCTCGGTCGGCGCAGCGTTCCAGTTTCGGGTTTGGGCTGTCGTCTCCCACGTGGTCGGCAGCTGGTCCTCGGGGACGTCCTCGGTGACCGCGTCCCCGTCTAAGATCACCGCCGTCGGGCCGGGACGGCCCGCGGTCGCGTGTTTGAACGCCAGCTGGACCGACCGCAGGGTCTCGGCGGGCGTCCGGGGGAACCACCACTCTTTGGTGACACCGTCGAGGATCTTCGGGAGGCTAAAGCCGCCGTAGTCGCCTCGAGCCTGCTGGTAGGGGGCAAGGGTGGAGTACTCCCCGCGTTCTGAGGCCTCGGTGAGCGCGACCATCGGCGAGGAGGACAGCCGGGCCTCCATCTGGCCCATCATCCCCAGGCTGCCGATCCAGGGTCCCTGCCCGGTGACCACCCCCGGGTTTCCGGTCAGACGGCCGTACGTTTCGGCCATCACGCTCGCCTCGCGCTCGTCTCGCGGGCGGACGAGTTCCACGTCCGATTCGGGGATGTGATCGAGCAGTTCGATCACCCGGCCGCCGGGGTAGCCAAAGACGTACTCGACGCCGAGTTCCTCTAGAGTGTCGACGATCGCTTGCGCTGTGGCGGTCATTCCTCGAGGTGGACGGTCTCCTCGACGATCATCCGCGGGCCGGCGCCCACCTCGACGAACTCGGCGGCGTCGGCCATCACGTCCTCGCCCACCTCGGAGGCCCACGCCTCGTTCATCGCATCGACGCTCTCGAAGGTCAGTTCCAGGACGCCGTCGTACTCGACGTCTTCCGGGTTCACCGGGACGGACGTGCTGTAGCCTTTCAGCCCGGGGAGTTCCTTCGCGATCTCGGCGTGGTCCCCCTGCCAGCGTTCGACGAACTCCTCGTGGCTGTACTCGTCTTTGCTGACGAGTAGCTCTACCATTGTTATCATGCACCTCTACCGTCGAAGCCCGATACCTTTGTTCTATCGGTGGCGGGCAGTCACGCCGGAATGCGGTTCCGGCGGACGCGTACGCCTCCCAAACGCCTATACGCTCGGGCACACCTCCCCGTGTATGGGCGAACTCCCGCCGATGAGAGTCGATCACACCGGAATCGCCGTCGAATCGATCCCCGAGGCCGAACCCCTGCTGTTCGCGATGGGCTGTGAGAAGATCCACGAGGAAGGGAGTATGTACGGCGATTTCATCTGGGCATCCTACGTCCTCGGTGAGGCCTCCCGTCTCGAGCTCGTCGCCCCACAGGAGGGCTCTGAATCGTTTCTGACCGCCTACCTCGAGGAAAACGGGCCGGGGCTTCACCACGTCACGATCGAAGTGGGGGACCTCGAGGCGGCAATCGAGGCCTTGGAGGACGCCGGCGTCACCGTCACTGACTACGCCGAGTTCGACCACTGGGGGGAAGCGTTCGTCTCACCCGCGAACCCGACGGGTGCGATGTTCCAGCTGATGGAGTATTACGAGGGGTACGCCGAGACGAGAGATGCCGGCTGTCGACTCTTCGTCGACCACGAGCCGCTGTGATCGACGATTCTCTGTTCGCGTCTCCAAAACACCTTTTATTGTCTAATTCGTTTGTATGACCTATGAAAGCGCCCGAACGAACGATCACGTCGGTCGAAACCGCGTTCGACATCGTCGAACACCTCAAGGAGGCCGACGGTGCCGGCGTCTCCGAGATCGCCGCGGAGCTCGGCCTCGCGAAGAGTACCGTTCACAACCACCTGGCGACGCTCCACTCGAAGGGGTACGTGACCCGCGACGACGACACCTTCCAGGTCGCACTCCGGTTTCTCGACTTCGGTAACTACGCCCGTGAACAGAGTCCGCTGTATCAGGTCGGCTCGGAGAAAGTCGACGAACTCGCCGAGGAAACCGGCGAGAAGGTCTGGATCCTCGCCGAGGAGAACGGCCGCGGCGTCCACCTGTATGTCGCCTCGGGGAAACGATCGGTGCAAACGTACGCCCGGACCGGCCAGCTCAACTACCTCCACCAGCTCGCAGCCGGGAAGGCGATCCTCGCCTGGCTCCCGAGAGAGCGCGTCGACGAGATCGTCGACCGGTACGGGATGCCGGCCCGAACGGAGAACACGATCACCGACCGCGAGAGGCTCCACGCCGAACTCGAGGAGATCAGAGAGCGGGGGTTCGCCCAGAATTACGAGGAGTCGATCCCCGGACTCCACGCTGTGGGCGTTCCGATCTCCGACGAGGACGGCGTCGCGATCGGTTCGCTGAGCCTCTCCGCACCGGCGAAGCGCCTCCGAGGGGAACGGTTCGATCGGGAGATCCCGAACCTCCTTCTCGGCGTCGCAAACGAGATCGAGATCAACATGATCTACACGAACGTTCGATAACAACGCATGCCGTTCCGTTCCTCACAGGCAAACGTCTGCTTCTCGCGGGGAGCCGTCGTGTCCCCACCGTCCCGTCGTAACCCACGTCTCCAGCGTCGACAGCATCGTGTGCGCGACGGCGGACGGTTGACACGGCATATCTCACCACGAACCCTGTTCGGCCCTTCCGAACGGCGGGTGTCGCGCCGGGCTTTACATCCATACCACCGTAACCGCCAGTTCGTTACGAATTTAGCCATGTAACAGTACGGCCGGGTTTCCCCGGAGTCACCGCCGGGCGTCCGGCCGAGAGGCGTTCGTGACGACCGAATCGTCGCCGCGGGAGCCGGACCCCTCGAGGGGTTCGAGGCGGTGTCGGGATCCGAATGTTTTTCACGCCTCCTCCCGGACAGTCCACCGATGACCACCAGTCGAAACGACACCGAGTCGGCTCCACAGTCGTCGTGTTGTAAAGTCGGCAGAACCATCGAATCGTACGGCCTCTCACGGATGGACGACGAGCTCGCCGACCGCTGGACCGGCCGGCGCGGCGAGAAGTACAGCCTCCGGAAACTCGAGAAGTACTTTAACGTCGCGGTGCTCGAGGCCGCACTCAGGGAGGCGAACGTCGACCCCCTCGAGGGCGAAGCCGAGAACCTCTATGACCTGTTGAAAAGCGACGACGTAAGCGAGATCGAGGCCCGGCGACGCCTCGAACGGGAGGGGCTCGACGTCGACGGGGTCACCGGCGACTTCGTCTCCCACCAGGCGATCCACGGACACCTCCGTGAGTGTCTCGGTGTGGAACTGGAACGGGACTCGAGCGATCGGATCGAGAAGGGGCAGAACACGGTCGCCAGCCTCCAGAACCGACTCGTCGCGGTCACCGAGAACACCCTCGATCGACTCGACCAGGCCGATGCGATCTCCCTCGGGGATTTCTCCGTGTTCGTCAGCGTTCAGGTGACTTGCGAGGAGTGTGGGAGGCCGTACTCGGTCTCGGAGCTGCTCGAACAGAAGGGGTGTGAATGTCAGAAAGAGGAGTGATATTCGGACCATATGAGTAATTCTACTGTCTATGAACTCTAGCTTATGTATATGAAAGTGAATGCAGCTGTCTGACGGTTGCTGGCGGGAGTGAAATACCGATCCCTGTAGCCGATTTCCGGGCTGTCGTGGCCCACAACGTCCCGAACGCTACGATGGGGGCGGATACCCTAGGTGCAATACGAAACGAACGGGGGGAGAAACCCGTCTCCCGCTAGGGCGCTGTCTACGGAGTTTGTAGCCGACCAGGCGGGCGAACGAACAGGATTGGGGGTCGGGGTTCACCGACGGCACCGGTAGTGTACGGCCGGCCGGTTAGCAATCAAATTTCGTACCTTATTCACCAATACCCACTACAATTATACTTTTGCGACGCGGGCACCGGTGGTCCCGTGGAGTCCCGCCACGACCGACGGGATCAGTCGCCGTCGTCGAGTCGCCGTTCCCACTCGGCTGTGGTCTGTTCGCAGTCCCCGACCAGTTCGGCCGGGTTACCGATGACGGTACAGTGCGGTGGAACCGACTCGAGGACGACCGAACCCGCGCCGACTTTCGCTTCCCTGCCGACCGTGATCGGGCCGAGAACCGTCGCGCCGGCACCGATAGTCGCGCCGTCTTCGACCGTCGGGTGGCGTTTCTCGCGGTTCATCGTGTCCCCGCCGAGAGTGACACCGTGGTACATCATCACGTCGTCGCCGATCTCGGCAGTCTCGCCGATGACGACGCCGCTACCGTGGTCGATGAAAAACCGCCGGCCGATCTCCGCGCCGGGGTGGATCTCGATCCCCGTGAGAAACCGGGAGAGGTGGGAGACGAACCGGGCGAGGATCGGGTGACCCCGCTTCCAGACCGCGTGGGCGATCCGGTGGAGCCAGACCGCGTGGAGCCCCGGGTAACAACAGAGCACCTCGAGTGGGTGTCTCGCCGCCGGGTCGTTTTCCATCGCGGTTCTGACGTCCTCTCTGAGCCGTGCGACCATTCACCGGTGGTAGCAACCGGCCGCTGAAAACCCTTCCTCTCTCGGCTATCCGGGTCACTCCGGATCGGCGAGGGCCGACCTGACCTCCGCCGTGAGGGTGTAGGTCCGCCCGTCGGTCCGGTCGACGATCGCCTCGGTACGCAGTTCCGAAAGCAGTCCCTGGACGGCCACCGGAGACCGATCGACGGCGGCGGCGACCCGCTCGGTCCGGGAGGGCCCCTCGAGGGCCAGTTCCTCGATCACGCGCCGTGCGGTCGCCGTCGTACATCGGGAGTTCTCACACGCCCGTTCGAGACGCTCGCTGACCTCGGGTAACTCGAGGAGGTCCTCGAGGCGGCGCGTTTCGTCGACGACGAACGAGCGACCCCCGTTCGGTTCGAGGGGTGAGTCACCGTCGTCGGTCTCCACGTAGCCGAACTCGACCGGATCACCGTCGGCGTCGACGATGTCGTCTTCGGCTTCCTCGCCGTCGGCGTCTGTCTCCCGGAGTCGTCTCTCGAGGGCTTCGACCGTAGACCGAAGCCGGGTGTTCTCGGCCTCGAGGCGGTCAATCCGTCCCTCGCGGTCTGTGAGCTCTTCCTCGAGATCCGACAGTTCCCGCTCGCGGTCCTCGAGGGCCGCGGCGAGGGCGTCGCGTTCGTCCTCGAGGTCGACCACCTCCTCGTGAAGTCGCCGGAGTTGCTCGTTCGACTCCGGAAGCGTCGACTGGACCGTCTCGGGTTCCCGTAATGCTTCGGCCATCTGTCTGGCGGCTTCGGAGACGTCCCGTGCGGAGGCGAGTTCGTCCTCGAGCCGGCTGATACGTCGTTCGCGAGTTTCGATCTCGGCCTCGAGTTCCTCGATGCGACTCTCCTCGCGTTGCTTGCGTTCTGTGATCTCCTGGAGGTCGCCCACGAGGGTGTCGGAGACTGACTTGAGTTCGGGGCGTTCGAAGTCGTCCAAGCCGGGGGTCGCGCCGGCGTCGAAGGTGCGTTTGCGTCGGAACTGGATCTTGCGAACCCCTTTTTCGGTCCAGTCGGTCTGGAGGAAGGCCTGGCCGTCGTCTAAGTCGGCGACGAGTTCCGAATACGTCGAGTCGATGATCCGGCCGACGACCGTGGTATCGTTGTCCCAGGTCAGTCGGTGCCAGACCAGCCAGTTCGCCTGGGTGATGAAATCCTTCTTGACGTCGGCGGGGCGTTGGCTGATCCCCAAAATGCCGAGGCCGTGTTTGCGTCCGCGTTTGCCGATCTTGATCAGCATCTTCCCCGTCTCGCCGACGCCACCGCCCTCCGGGATGTACTCGTGGACCTCCTCGACGACCAGCAAGAACGGTTTCTTGAGCTTCTTCTCTTTGACGAACAGCTGTCTGGCCGTCTCTCGCAACAGTTCGTCGGCGACCGCTTCCTCGAGATACCCCGAGACGTCGAGGATCACCGGGACGTTCTCTTCGAGTGCCAGCCGGGCCATCTGTTCGGCGTGTTCCGGCCCGATCTGGATGTCACACTCCTCGTCTGCTCCCGCGTGGAGCATCTCGTACTCCTCTTTGAGGCCGTAGTACTCGCCGTCGGTGTCGACGACCAGCAGGGGGTAACCGGCCTCGAGTAACTCCTCGGCGATCACGGAGGCGGTGTTCGACTTCCCGCTGCCCGATTTCCCGGTCGCGAATCCACGGCCTGTGAGGACTTCGATCACTGGCAGGGCCACCTCGGCTCCGTTCTCGTTCTCGCCGACGACGATCTCGCGCTGGTCGCTCACGGATCGATCCCTCGCGTCCGTTCGTCCGCTCGCGATACGTTCATTACGTGGTGTACTTTCAGCACGAGAACTTGAATATTGGCGTCGCGCCTCGAGTGAAAACCCACCGACGCGTCACCCGTTGTTTTGTACTGCGAAGCCATATGGGGCGTCATGTACCGGGAGACGGTCGAACGACTGCTGCTCGAGGACTGCAGCGAGGGAGAGTATCTGTTCCCGACCTCCGAGTACTGCATCTCGAACGTCCCCGAGACCGCGCTGTCGGTGCTCGACGAGTCGTTCGATTCCCCCCTCCCGGAGGATGTCTTCGACGGTGTCTCGACTGACGTCGAGAACGTCCTCGTCGTCGTTCTCGACGGCTACGGCCTCGAGCGCTGGAAACGGGACTATCGCGACGACCCGTTCCTCGGACGGCTCACCGACGGCGGGACGGTGACGCCACTGACCTCGGTCTACCCCTCCGAGACCGCGGCGGCGCTGACGACCCTCTACACCGGCCTCGAGCCGGCCGAACACGGCCTGTTGGGGTGGTACCAGCACCTCGAGCCCGTGGGCGAAGACGTCGTGACGTTGCCGTTTACGACCCCCGAGGGAGAGCCCCTTTCGGAGGTTGCCCCGGCCGCCGAGGCCCGGGACCTCTTCGAGGGCGACCCCCTCTCCGCCCGGGCAGTCGAGGCCGGGATCGACGTCCACGCGGTCTTGCCCGACGCCTACGTCGACTCGGGCTACTCCCGGGCGGTGACTGCCGGGGCCGAACGGACGGGTTACGACACCGCCGCGGATTTTGCTTACACCGTCAGGCGAGTCCTCGAGACGGCCGGCCCGACGTTCGTCCACGCCTACCAGCCAACACTCGACGTGATCGCCCACGAGGAGGGGACCGGAACCGACCGCTACCGGGTCACCCTGGCGGCGATCACCGACCGTCTCCGGCGGGAACTACTCGAAAAGTGTGCGTCCGGGACGGCAAAACGAACGCTGCTCGTGCTGACGGCCGATCACGGGATCGTCGACACGGTGCCCACAGAGAACGTCGACCTCGTCTCCCGGGAGTGGTGGCCGACCCTCGAGGGGGCGTTCCGACGGGACGCCGACGGCTCGCCTCGCCCCCCGACGGGGGGCCCGCGGAACACGCACTTTCACGTCCGGCCCGGCCGCCTCGAGGACGCACGGGAGATCCTCGAGGCGGGGATCGACGGACGCGTGTTCACGAGAGCGGAGGCACTCGAGAGAGGGCTGTTCGGTCCCGTCGAGCCGTCGACGCTCTTCGAGCGACGGTGTGGTGACCTGATGGCCGTCCACAGAAATCGGGGGCTGTGCTGGCACGACTCCGATCGGCGGCTGGTCGGGATGCACGGCGGGCTGACCGGCGAGGAGATGCTGGTGCCGCTGGCGGTGGCCCGTCTCGACAACCTCTGAGCCAAACCCCAATAGATACCCCTTCCGACCTCGTAGCCGCCACCATGTACGAACACGTTCTCGTCGCGACCGACGGCAGCGACGTCGCAACCCGGGCCGCCGAAACCGCCATTGCACTCGCGAGCACCCTCGAGGCGACGGTTCACGCCGTCTCGGTCACGAAGCGGGGCGGAGATCGGCGACTCGAGACGTGTACAGAGCGTGCCCGAGCGACCGCCGAAACCGCGATCGAGGCGGGCTGTGAGGCCGAGACGATCGTCCGGGAGGGGCGGCCCTCGAGTACGATCCTGGCCGTCGCCGAGGAGATCGACGCGGACCTGATCGTGATGGGGACCCACGGCCGAACCGGCCTTCGCCAGACGATCATCGGGAGCGTCGCCCTCGAGGTTATCCGGGACGCGCGTCGGCCCGTCCTCACCGTCGGTCCCGACGTGGAGCCGCGTTCGGAAGCCACAGCGGTTCTCCTCGCGACCAACGGCTGGTCGGGCTCCGCGGGGGCGACCGACCACGCCCTCGGACTCGCCGACGCCTGTGGGGCGAGCGTCCACGCCCTCTACGCAGTCGACGTGGGGTCGGCAGACGGGGAGATCCGTGAGTCCTTCGAGGAACACGGCCGGCGAACGATACAAACCGTCGTCGACCGGGCAACGGATCGGGGCCTCGAGGCGGCGGGGACGGTCGCTCACGGGGACGCCCACGAGGTGATCCTCGAACACGCCGAGGAACGCGACGTCGACTTGCTCGTGATGGGCACCGAGAGCAGATCCGACCTCGAGCGCCTGGTCGTCGGGAGCGTCTCCCAACGCGTCGTACCGAACTCGAGTGTGCCCGTAACGACCGTCCGGACGCTCGAGGAGTAGTACCCGAAGCAGTGACCCACACGGCCCGTTCGGAAGCGACGATCCGAAAGCACCGACGGTTCTCCCCCGACCGTGTCACTCTTTCGGGCGGACCGTCGTGACGGGCACGTCCGCGTTTTT
>LKNC01000072.1 GCA_001564255.1 Natrialbaceae archaeon Tc-Br11_E2g1 | reverse complement strand
TTCTCGCCGCCAGGACTGCGAGCGAGTGTCAGATAACCGGTGTGACCGACGGGTGCCGTCGACGGGCGCGAGCCCCGATCGTCGAAGTCGAACTCCCGCTGGATGGTCTCGCGGGTCCGGACGTCGACGAGGCCGGCCGCCCGGGCGGTTTCGACGACCTCGCGGCTGTCCTCGACGAACGGGCTGTACACCGCCAGGAAGCCGCCGTCGACGAGCAGGTCCGGGCCTCGAGCCACGACATCGGGTGCGTCGCCCGTATCGAGGGTGAGCACGTCGAAGGGGTCGCCTCCGAGGACGGTCTCGAGGTCCTCGGTGACGTCGCCCGTCCGGACCTCGACGCTGTCGACCACGCCGGCGAGGTCCATGTTCTCGCGGGCGACCCCGGCGAACTCGGGGTCGCGTTCGTAGGTGGTCACCGCGGCGCCGGCACGGGCCATCGACGCGGCGAGGACGCCCGTTCCGGTGCCCGCGTCGAGGACCCGATCGCCCGTACTGACGCCGGTCTCGCCGATCACGAGGCCGACGTCGCGGGGGACCATCGGCGCGCCCGTGCGCTCGAAGTGGTGAAACAGGTCCGGCCCGCGGAGCTTTCGGACGCGGAATTCGTCGCCCAGATGGGTCTCGATGGTCTGCCCCGGCTGTGGGTCTTCGGGCACCTCGAGGACGCCCAGGTCGGTGCCGAGTTCCTCGCCGGGCGAGACGAGGTACTCGCGGTCCCCGCGGACGAGCAGGACCTTCCTGGCCGTCACTCGAGGTCCCCGACCGCGGCCGCGAGGTCGCCGTCGTTGGCCTCTAAGGCCGCCCGGGCCTCCTCTTCGCTCGCGCCGGTTCGCATGGCGACGATCTCGACGTCGTCGTCGGGGATCGCGTCGCCGGAGTCCTCGGCGTCCGCGTCGCCGGCCTCGCGCTCTTCGGGCGAGCCGATGATCTGGTAGGTCTCCTGGCCGCGGGCGTCCATCTTGGTCACCTCGGCGTCGGTGAACACGAGGTCGTGTTCGTCCGTGCGGATGACGACTTCCTCGGCGTCGATGTCCTCGACGTCGATGCCCATCTGTTTCATCATCTGTTCCATCTTGCGTGGGTTGAGGCCGCCGCCTCCTCCTCCGAACATATCCGACACGTTGCCATCCGCGCTCAAAAGGCTACCGACCGACACCGAAGCGAGTGCCGCGAGAACGCGGACCCACGAGCGACCCGGACACGGCCGCCAGTACCAGCCGGCGTAGCGCCAGTACAGCGATCGGCCGTTCTCGGTACCGTCCGTGTGTCGACACGCCACCCTCCTCGTGGCCTCGAGACCGTCGGTTCGCCCGTCTACCGCGCCGGGGACCTCGAGACGCCGATCCTCGCGAACGGGCTCGGCAACACTGTTCGGCGACGCCAGACGAGAGACCGGGCACGACGCGGTGGCGAAACCGGTTTCACCACGGCTTTCGAGGGCGAGTCACGTGGAAACGACAGCCTGCGACGCCCACAGGAGATAATAACAGAGGAGTAGGGAGTGTTAAGTATCGTGGCTCCCGAATACCCGGTATGAGCCTGGGACAGCGCGTCTCGAGCGACCACCAGCTCACCCGCCTCCTCCAGATCGGGGTCGTCCTCGAGGAAGTCGTCGAGTCACGCGCCGACCACCACCTCGAGTCGCTTCCCGACTCCGAACGGGAAGAGATCGACGAGGAGGTGCGGGAGCTACTCGAAGAGGCGACCGAGGAGTCCGCACAACACCGCGAACGCCTCGAGACGTTGATCGACGAACTGGACGCCGAGACGGTCCCCTACGAGGAGATAAACAGGCTGGTGAGCGATCGCTATGGGCCGCCCGAAGATACGGACGGCATCCTCTACGATCAACTCTGTAACGAGGAGACCGCCTACAAGTTCTACGACGACCTGATCGAGGCGATCGATGCCTCCGAGGCCGACTTCTCGGTCGACCGCGGCCGGGTCCTCGGGACGCTTCGATCGATTCGTGCGGAAGAACGCGAGGGAGCACAGGAAGTGACCGAAGTCATGGAGCGTCGAGAATGAATACGGCAGACCAGTATCTCAAGGCGGTGTATCTCGCACAGCGGATCGAGGACGGGCCCGCATCGACGGGCACCCTCGCGGACATGCTCGAGGTCAGCCCCGCGAGCGTAAACGAGATGATCGGCAAACTCGAGGATCGCGGCCTCCTCGATCACGAGAAGTACAAAGGAGCCAGACTGACCGACGAGGGGATAGAACGTGCCCACCAGGCGCTCCAGACGTACTGTATCATCGAGCGGTTTCTCGCGAACGTCCTCGAGGTCGAGGAGTTCCGGGAGGAAGCCCGCGCCCTAGAGAGCGTCATCGACGACACAGTCGCACAGCGTCTGGACACGATCATCGACCGTCCAGAGCAGTGTCCGGACTGTTTCGATCCCGACGCCGATTACTGCAAACTCCTCGAGATCTGTGGACCAGCCGACTAATCGGAGACGAGGTCCTCGTAACTCGAGCGTTGGATCCGATAGGAGCCACAGCGGGGACACACCTGCCTGTCGAGGTCGAACTCACGGCCGCAGTTCCCACACTCGTAGGTGCTCCCGGACTCGCCGGCAGCGAACAGGCGACGCACGTGGCGGGTGAACGTCATCGATCGTTCGTTCCGCCAGATACCGTGATTGTCGGTATAGTTAACGAGCACGTACCTCCCGCCGGGAGGCCGTTGGAACCGTGCGAAAACGTCCCCCCGACGTACGGCGGTTGACATCCTCCACACGACTGAAGTCGTGGGATTCCTCCGTGGGCAATCCGGCCAGCAGATTACCCCGGCTGTGAACTTGCGGGTTCGCCGATGCTGGTTTGGTCAACCGGACTCGACTGTTCCCCAAAACCAGCGGGTGTCCAGTCGTGTCCATCCCACTCCCAGTACGCTCCCTCACTGTCGAGGGGTGCGTCCCTATCGCGTCCAGCGGATAGGGCGGCGGGCCGTGCCATCGGCCCCACTTCTGATTGGAGTAGATTCCACGCCCCCGTCACGTCACTATGCGCGTCCAGTCCACAGTCGTGACACCGAAACTCGTCGCCATCCCGAACAACGTCGTCGCTACCACACTCAGGACACTCGCTACTCGAATCGCGTTCGCTCACCACTTTAACGCCGATGCCAACATCTCCGAATGTGAGGTCAATCCGGTCAGCTAACCGGCGGTGTGACCAGAACGCGTGCGTCTTCTCGTTCACACTCGCCTTCCAGTGTGTGTCCAGTACGTCGGTGAGATTGCCGACGTACACTGTATCCACATTGCGCGAAAGGAGCCACTCTGCGGCGTGTTTCACCGCCGCATCACGGCTATGATCGCGTTTTTCACCACGTTCATCGTATATGCGCTGAATGCGCCGACTCGTGTACCGATCGTCGGGGAGTTGTGACTGCAATTCGGCAATCCGTGTGGACAACGCACGGAACTGCTCGAATTCCGGACGAGCGTGATAGACGGCAGTTTCCCCGGTGGTGGTGACGATCGCGAGGGTGTTGTTCGCGCCGACGTCGATCGCAGCAGCGTGCGTCGCGTTCTCTGGGTGGAGTGTGTGAGTGAAGGCATCCAGTCGCTGTTGTTGCAATCTGTCTGGCCGTATGCGAACCGGATGCTTGACACGAAGTTTGTCTGCCGCTTCGTCGTAGACGAGTTCTACCCTGCTATCGTCACCGTCCCACTGTGGATTCCCGCGCACTTCGAGCGTGACTCGTTCTTGATACTCGAAATCGTATTTCTCCTCGAGTACATCACCGACGCCGAACTCCAACGTACTCCGTTTCTCGTCCCAGTCAAGGGTGTAGAGGTCGTTGCGGATGAGGCCGTGAAGTTCGTAGCCGTCGTCACGGTTGCCCCAATACCCCGGCGGGGACGGTTTTTCGGTCACCGAGGGATCGTTGGAGTGGTATTTGTCGAGGAGGCGGAAGTGGCTTCGCCACGCTTCGCTGTTTTTGCGGGCGACCTGCTGACAAGTGGCTTTCCCGAGGATGGGTGCGTAGTTGTCGTAGAGGTCAGTGTACTCGGCGTCCCAGACGTCGCCATCCTCGTTGAAATATTGTTGCCGGCGTCGGTAGTTGATCTGGTTCCACAAGGGGCCGTGGGCGGCCAACCATTCGAACAGACACTGCCGATACCGGTCACTGGTGGGTTCGGCAGTGTACTCGTTCGTGCGTTGTGGTCGGTCGCTCACATCTAAAATATAGGTTTCTAGTAGTGTGAACGTTGGGATTGCGGTCGGGCAACAGTGTCGTGGTTGTCTTCAGCAGTGACGGATTCATCCGCACGACTAAAGTCGTGGGCATTCTCCTGTTGTTCCTGTAACGATCCGTATCAGTCGAGGGATCCGTCGACATCCCTGAACGGTATCCCCCCCCTACTAGACGACCATGCGGCTTCAGGGGGGGAAACGAATCCGTCGGGGGTGTTCGTTCGGGGCCAATGCGACACACTGACGGTCGATCGTCGACCGGTAGCGGAGCAAACCGGACCGAACACCCCCTGAACGGGGTCGACTCGCTGATCGTGGTCTCGAACCGCCAGCCGTACCGCCACGAGTTCGACGGCGCCACTGCCAGGGAACCACCAATCGACACGGCGGGTGGCGACCGAGAGGTTACGGTCGACCGGCCGGCCTGCGGGTTGACCGCGGGGCTCGACCCCGTCCTCGAGGACGCCGGCGGCACCTGGATCGCTTGGGGTGACGGCGACGCCGATCGGGCGGTCACCGACGGGCGCGACTGCATCGGCGTCCCACCCGAGGACGAATCGTACACGCTCAGACGCGTCTGGCTCACAGAGGAGGCACTCGAGGGCTACTACTACGGGTTTAGCAACCAGGTCCTCTGGCCGCTGTGTCACGAGTTCGTCGACTTCCTCGAGTTTCGCCCCGAGTTCCTCGAGTGGTACCGCGAGGTAAACGGCCGATTCGCCGACGCCGCTGTCGATCACGTGACAGGCGAGTCGGTCGTCTGGCTCCAGGATTACCACCTCGCGCTCACGGCCGGGATGATCCGCGAGGCCGCCCCGCAGGAGACGACGATCGCCCAGTTCTGGCACGTTCCGTGGCCCACGCCGGAGGCGTTCCGTCACTGTCCGGGCGGCCGTGAACTCCTCGCCGGCCTGCTCGGCAACGACCTCCTCGGCTTTCACGTCGACGCGTACTGTACGGCCTTCCTCGAGTGCATCGAACGGTTCGTCCCCGGCGCGGTCGTCGACAGCCGGCTGGGTATCGTCCGCTATGAGGGCCGGGAAACCCACGTCGTCGCGACCCCGATGGGCGTCGACGCCGCGGCCTACGACGAGCGGGCCAGGGAGGCCGACGGGGAGTGGGCCGCGTTCTGCGAGGAGTACGGTATCTCCCCCGGAAACGCGATCGCCCTCGGCGTCGATCGACTCGACTACTCGAAGGGCATCCCAGAACGCCTCGCTGGCGTCGAACGCTTCCTCGAGTCGGCCCCCGGCTTTCACGGCGAGTTCACGTTCGTCCAGAAGGCGACCCCGAGCCGGACGGAGATCCCGGCTTACGAGCGCCACGGCGAGTTCGTCAGAAGCGAGGTCGAGCGGATCAACGACCGGTTCGCGACAGCGGACTGGCAGCCGATCGTCTACACCGAGGCGTACCTCCCCGAGGAGACCCTCAGTGCCCTCTATCGCCGGGCCGACACGATGCTCGTCAGCCCCCTCTACGACGGGATGAACCTCGTCGCGAGCGAGTACGTCGCCGCGAGCGTCGACGGCGACGGGGCGCTGCTGTTGAGCGAACGGGCGGGCTGTCACGACCTCCTCGGGACGTTCGCGTACTCGATCGATCCCCGCTGGGACGGGGAGTTCGCCGCCACGATCGAACGCGCACTCACTGCCGATGACGGCGAGCGCCGGCGGCGGATGGCCGGCCTCCGCCATCGCGTGTTCGAACACGACCTCGAGTGGTGGATGGACGCCCAGTTCGGGGAGATCGACCGGGTCCGGAGGGTCACAGCTCCCTCCCGGGGACGGTCCCCCGGCGACCCCTCGGGGTCCGTCTGATCGATGGCGGAGACACCCCGTCCCATCGAGGAGCGTCTCCCCCACCTCCGACGCGGTCTCCGGGACGCTTCCCACCTGCTCGTCTGTCTCGACTTCGACGGGACACTCGCACCGATCGTCGAGGAGCCAGCGGCGGCGACGATCACCCCGACGAACGTGGCCGCCCTCGAGGCCCTCGGGAGCGACGAACGGGTGAGGACGGCGGTCGTCAGCGGCCGCGGACTCGCGGACGTGCGAGAGCGCGTCGACGCCCCCGACGTCTACGCCGGGAACCACGGCCTCGAGATCGCCGGCGAGGGATCGGTTGCGGTCCACCCCGTCGCCCGCGAGCGGGCGGCCCTGATTGGTGCGGTCTGTGGGTTCCTCGAGATCGCCCTCGAGTCGGTTCCCGGGAGCCGGGTCGAGAACAAGCGCCTGACGGGAACGGTCCACGTCCGGTCCGTTCCGGAGTCGGTCCGTCCGCTCGTCCGACGGACCGTCGACGACGCCGTCTCCCTGTTCGGCGAGGGCGACCTCGAGGTCTCGGCGGGCCGGTGTGTGATCGAGGTCTCCCCGGCGATCGACTGGGGGAAAGGCGAGGCCGTCGCCGCCCTCACAGAGGGCCACCCCGGCGACCCGTTCGTGGTCTACGCCGGGGACGACGTCACCGACGAGTCGGCGTTCCGGACCGTCGAACCCGGGGGGCTCGGCGTCCTGGTCGGCGAGCGCCGGGAGTCGGCCGCCTCGGCGTGGCTCCACTCGCCCGCGGCGACGGCGTCACTGTTGTGGTGGCTCGCCGACGTCGGCGTCGAGTTACTCGCGGACGGGGAGAGCGGGCGGTTCCCGCGTGAGAGAGACACAGGGAGCGAACGATACCACAACCGATAAGTCACTCGAGATCACCGTCTCGAGTATGCGCCGCGTCGCTTCCCGTCCGGTTCGGTCCGTCGAGAGCGACGCCGGCCGACGCTTTTCGAAACCGAAAAAACGTGCGTGAGGAGTGCTCGAGGCGAGCGTGGCACACTCGTCCCGGGCGCGTTCCGGTGACCGCACCGTGGAGAAACCACCCGACTCAAGAGAGTAGCGAACCAACCCGATCCAACCATGACACACGATATCGACTTCACCGGCGTCTTCCCGGCGATGTGTACGCCCTTCGACGAGGACGAACGAATCGACTACGAAACGCTCCGCGCCGACGCCCAACGACTCGAGGCGGCGGGCGTCGACGGCCTCGTTCCGATGGGTTCGACCGGCGAGTCCGCCACCCTGACCCACGAAGAACACGTCCGCGTCGTCGAGGAGGTCGTCGACGCGGTCGAGGACGTCCCCGTCGTCGCGGGCACCGGCTCGAACAACACTCGAGAAGCACTCGAACTCTCCGAACGCGCCACGGAGGCCGGCGCAGACGGCCTGTTGCTCATCTCGCCGTACTACAACAAGCCCGAACAGCGTGGCCTGATCGACCACTACCGGACGATCGCCGACGCGGTCGACCTCCCACAGATCGTCTACAACGTCCCCTCCCGGACGGGCCGGACGATCGAACCCGACACCGTCGTCGAACTGGCTTCCCATCCAAACATCACGGGTTACAAGGCCGCCGAAGGCGACCTCTGGGCGATCGGCGAGATCGTCGAGCGCACCCGTGAGGAGGAGTTTTCGGTCCTCTCCGGTGACGACGCCGTCACCCTCCCGCTGCTGTCGGTCGGCGGCACCGGCACCATCAGCGTCGTCGCGAACGTCGAACCCGAACGCACCTGTGCGATGGTCGGGGCCGCACTCGAGGGCGACTACGAGTTCGCCCGGGGGCTCCACCACGAACTCGGCCCGCTCATGCGCGAACTGTTCGTCGAGACCAACCCGATCCCGGTCAAGGAGGCGATGAAGATCCGCGGCCACGGCCACGGCCGGCTCCGGTCCCCGCTGACCCGCCTCTCGGAGGTCCACCGCGAGGACCTCGCGGACCTGCTCGCGGAACTCGAGGGCGGGGACCTCGAGGTCGCCGACGCGGAGGGTGATCGATGACGGTCCGGGTCGGCGTCACCGGCGCGGCAGGCCGGATGGGCCGTGAGGTACTTTCCGCCGTCACCGGCCGGGAGAACTGCGAGGTCGCCTTCGCCACGAACCGCAGCGAACTCGACGAGCCGGTCGAGGGCGTCGAGATCGATCCGGCGGCGGAGTTCGACGCGCTCGTTTCCGGCGTCGACGTCGTGATCGACTTCACCGGCCCGGAGTCGGCCATAGAGTACGCCGACGCCTGCGCGAAAGCGGGCGTCGCCTTCGTCACCGGCACGACCGGCTTCGCCGAGGACGACCTCGAGTCCCTGCAGGCGGCGAGCGAGGAGATTCCGGTCTTGCACGCGCCGAACTTCTCCCGGGGCGTCCAGGTTCTGCTGAACCTCGTCAGCGAAGCCGTCGAGGGGCTGCCGGGCTCCGACGTCGAACTCGTCGAGACCCACCACAACCGCAAGCGCGATGCCCCGAGCGGGACGGCGAACCGCTTACTCGACGAAATCGAGGCACACGGCGAGTTCTCCGGGCGCACGCACGGTCGCGAGGGTGAACAGCCCCGCGAGGACGACGAGATCGGTGTTCACGTCCTCCGGGCCGGCGGGATCCGTGGCGAACACGAGATCGTCCTCGCCGACGACCACGAGGAACTTCGACTTACTCACCGTGCGGAAGACCGCGGCGTCTTCGCCTCGGGTGCGGTCGACGCCGCGGAATGGATCGCAGGACGGAAGAGCGGCTGGTACGACTTTGCGGACGTCATCGACCAATGAGTCTCGAAAGCGAAATCACCGATCTGTGGCAGCGCTACCAGGACGACGAAATCGACGCCGACTCCGCACGCGAGGAGGACATCGCGACCCTCGACGCCTTCCTCAACGCCCTCGAGGAAGGCGAGGTTCGCGCCGCCGAGAAACGCGACGGCGGGTGGGAGGCTGAGGAGTGGGTCAAACAGGGCATCCTGCTCAACTTCGGCCTGCGTCACACCCAGGCCCGTGAGTACGGCGACGTCACCTACCACGACGTTCTGCCGCTTGCGGACACCTCGACGTACGCCGACCGGGGCACGCGCAACACCCCCGATGGCACCGCCGTCCGCCAGGGCGCACACATCGGGAGCGACTGTATCCTGATGAGCCCCGCGTTCGTCAACATCGGTGCCTACGTCGGCGACGGCACGCTCGTCGACTCGTGTGACACCGTCGGCTCCTGTGCCCAGATCGGCGAGAACGTCAAACTCGGCGCGAACACGCTGATCGGCGGCGTCCTCGAACCGGTCGAGAACGCACCCGTCGTCGTCGAGGACAACGTCTCGCTCGGCGCAGGCTGTCGCGTCACGAGCGGGTTCGTCGTCGGCGAGAACAGCGTCGTCGGCGAGAACACCCTCCTGACCCCGCGCATCCCGGTCTACGACCTCGTCGAGGAGGAGATCATCTACGGCGAACTGCCCGCAGACCGCCGTGCCTTTACCCGCTTCGTCGACTCCTCGATCGGCGACCACGACCTCTTTTCCGGCGGCGCGTACAAGCCCGCCGTCGTCGCCACCGACCTCGAGGCGGAGACCCTGGAAGCGACCGAACGCGAGGAGGTGCTGCGCGAGTAATGGCCGACAGCGAGGAGGTATCGCCAGCGAACGACCCCGGAAACCCGCCGGTTCGTCGACTCGAGGCCTGGGACGCCCCGTCCCTCCGTGGGCTGGTCGAGGAGTACGACACGCCGCTTTACGTCCTCGACATAGACCGGGTCCGGGAGAACGCCCGGCGACTCGAATCGGCCTTCCCCGACGCCGAGATCCTCTATGCGGCGAAGGCGAACGCCCTCGGGGCGGTCTTGGAGACGCTTCTTTCAGCGGGTGTCGGCATCGAGTGTGCCTCCGCGGGCGAACTCGAGCGTGCACTCGCCGCGGGAGCCTCGGGCTCGGAAGTCCACTACACGGCCGTGAATCCGCCCGGACGGGACCTCGATCTGGCCGTCTCCCGGGCCGAGGAGTATCCCGACCTCACCATCATCGCCGGCGCACAGGACACGATCGACCGCCTGGAGGACCGCGGATACGACGGCCGACTCGGCCTTCGCGTAAATCCCGGCATCGGCGCGGGCCACCACGAGAAAGTGCGGACTGGTTCGGACGCCAAGTTCGGCGTCCCCTCCGATCGTGCGGTCGAGACCCTCGCCGACGCCGCAGAGCGCGGGTTCGACGTGGTCGGCATCCACGCCCACGTCGGCTCGGGCGTCTCGGCCGACGCACTCGAGGACCACCGCGAGTTCGTCGCGCGCATGGGCGAACTCGCCCGCGAGGTCGAAAGCGAGGTCGGCGACCTCGAGTTCCTCGACGTCGGTGGGGGCTTCGGCGTCCCCTATCGCGCCGAGGAGGGGCCACTGGACGTCGCGGCCGTCGCCGAAGCCACCCGTGAGGCGGTCGGCGAGGTCGGTGCCCGGCTCACGATCGAGCCGGGGCGGTATTTCCTCGCCGACGCGGGCGTCCTCCTGACGCGGGTGAACACGGTCAAAGAAGCCCCGGAGGCGACGGTCGTCGGCGTCGACGCCGGCATGACCACACTCCTCCGGCCGGCGATGTACGACGCCTACCACCCGGTTCGAAACGTCTCGGCCGACGCGGGCGAGCGCGAACGACGGCCACAGACGATCACGGGCCCGATCTGTGAGAGCTCGGACGTCTTCTGTGAGGGTCGGGAACTTCCCGAAAGCGACCGTGGGGACCTGCTGGCGATCGGGAACGCCGGCGCATACGGCTACGAGATGGCCAGCCAGTACAACTCCCGGCCACGGCCCGCCTCGGTCGCCCTCGAGGGCGGCGAGGTTCGCCTCACCCGATCCCGGGAGGCGATTGCCGACGTCACCCGTCCCGAACGGACCGCGGGAAACCGTGGGGGATAAAACCTACCACGACTAGAGACCGTTAACGGAACCCCACCGGAGACATTCGATGAACGTATCCTTTGAAAAGTACCACGGAACTGGTAACGACTTCCTGATTATCGACGCGGCCGAACGCGTCCCCGACCGCGGCGAACTCGCCAGACGCGAGTGTGACCGCGGGACGGGCGTCGGCGCCGACGGCGTCCTCTTTCTGAATCTAGAGCCCGATTTCTCCCCGCCGCGGGTCGTGATGACCCTCGTCCAGCCCGACGGCCGGCCGGCCCCGATGTGTGGCAACGGCGCACGCTGTGCCGCCGAGTGGGCGATGGATCGAACCGACACCGACGGCGTGATGATCGACACGCAGGCGGGCACCCTCCGGGCCGACCGGACCGCCGACGGCGTCGCCG
>LKNC01000071.1 GCA_001564255.1 Natrialbaceae archaeon Tc-Br11_E2g1 | reverse complement strand
GACCGAGGCGATGTCGGCACCCGCCTCGAGGTCGAGACTGTTGACGACCGCGCCCCACTGGTAGCCAACCTCCTCGGCGACGGAGACGCCGGTCGCGCCGAAGCTGTCGTCACCCGACTGGACCCCCGAGAGAACGAGGTCGGGGTCCTCGGCCTCGACGACCGCCGAGAGGATCGCCGTCTTCGCACCGACGTCGAGTAAGTCGACGCCTTCTATGGCCTCGTCCCAGACGCGGATCGCCCGGTCGGCACCTTTCGCCAGGGCCTGTCGGATCGTCTGTTCGGCGTCCTCCGGACCGATGGTGACGGTGACGACTTCCTCTATGACGTCCGCTTCCTGGAGGGAAACGGCTTCCTCGATCGCGTACTCGTCCCACTCGTTTAGATCCGCATCGAGGTACTGCTCTGCGATCGCGGTCCCGTCGATCTCGAACGTGTCGTCGACGGTCGCGACTTCTTTTACTGTGACGAGCGCTTTCATGTATTCGCCTTCATTCCCCCACACGTAAATGTTTTCGAAACCGCGTTAGCGGACCGACTGTTCCTCCTGAGGCGTTCTCGAGACGCAAGCGGTTTAACGGCTCCGTGGGTACTGTGACCTATGGCAGACTGCCCACTCGCGGACGACTGCCCGAGTTTCTCCGAACGCATCTCGGGAATGGGATGTCAACACTACGGGGACCGGGGTGGAAAGCAGTGGTGTAACCACTACAGCCAGCCGATCCAGGATCTGAAGACCCAGCCGGTCAAACCCGGCGAGGAGGTCGTCGTCGACGTCGAGGACATCCACGAGAGTGGGGCCGGCGTCGGACGGACCGAGGACGGCTTCATCGTGATGGTCGATGGCGTGCTCCCGGAGGCACGCGCTCGCGTCGAGATCACGCGGGTCCACAGCAACCACGCCCGTGCCGAAGAGCTCGAACGTCTCCCGATGGATCCCGACGAGGAGTCCGACGGGGAGACGGAGGAAACGGACGAAGACGACGGTGACGACCGGGCCAAAACCCGTCGTGAACGCCTCGGCAGCCGCGAGAACTTCTGGGGTTCATAACTCCTCGAGTGGGCGACAGGCCGACCGGTTTTTCCCGTAACTCGAAACACGTAGTAGCCAGCCGCTTGAGCTACAGGTATGGAACAGATGGAGGGGCTCTCGGTGACGAAGTGTACGCGATGTCCCGCACTCGTCGACTCGCGCAGTCGGATCGTCGACGGCACCGGTCCCGAGGACGCCGACTTGCTTTTCGTCGGCGAGGGGCCGGGTGCGAACGAGGACAGCCAGGGCGAGCCGTTCGTCGGCCGTAGCGGTTCGGTCCTCGACGACGCGTTGCTCGCGGTCGGCCTCGAGCGATCGGCCGTCCGGATCACAAACTGCGTGCGCTGTCGGCCACCCGAGAACCGCGATCCGACCGGCGAGGAACTCGAGGCCTGCCGTGGCTACTTAACACAGGAGATCGAACTGGTCGACCCCGAGGTGATCGTCACGCTGGGGAAAGTGCCGAGCCAACACCTGCTGGGGCGGTCGGTCGCGGTCACGAACGAAGCCGGCAGCGTCGAAGAGATCCGTCTCGACGACACGCCACGGCGCGTCCTGATCTGTGTCCACCCCGCCGCGACGCTGTACGACCGAAGCCAGGAGGAGACCTTCGAGGGGGCCCTCGAGACGGCGGCGGATCTGGCAGGCGTCGACGGAGCTGGGGGCGGCCAGACGCGTCTCGACGGCTTCTGATACCGACTCGCTCGTCAGTACTGGAATTACTGACCGATGTGTCCGGGCCGCTCGTCACCGGACACCGTCCGGTTTCCTGGCCCTCTGTTCTCACTTCCCCAGCCGGCTGTTCACGTACTTTTGCCCAGCAGTATAATTCTGCTCACCAGTTCCGAAGCCGCTCGAGCAGACTCGAGGTCTCCCTGTCGGCTTCTGGCCCGTCTTTGTCCCGTCCAAGCCGCCGGCGGATCCACGTGCGGGGACCGCCGATCCGGTTTAGCAGGTACGTCGGGAAGTACAGCGCAACGAGTCCGAGACCGAAAAAGCCGACGCCGGCGGCTGTTCGGCCCGAACGGAAGAACTCGAGGCCGACGACGAACATCGGGCCGGCCATCGAGAGTCCCACGGCGGTCTGAAGCATCCAGAGGAGTCCTGGCCCACGCATTCGTTCGTTCTACGTGGGTGCGTGTTTTACCTCCGGCGGTTGTGTTCGGGGACTCTTTCGCCAAGGGCAACGCACTTGGCCCTCCGTCTCCCACGTTCCCCAATGAGCACGACCACGGCTACCCCCGAGGAGACGGTCGCCGACGTCGTCGTCGTCGATTACGGGCTCGGGAACCTCCGCAGTGTCACCCGCGGACTCGAGCGTGCCGGTGCCGACGTAACGATCACCGACGACCCCGAAGCCTTCGCCGAAGCCGACGGCGTCGTCCTCCCCGGTGTCGGCGCGTTCCGCGAGGGCATCGAGAACGCTGACCCGATCCGCGAGGACTTACTGGCCGTCGCCGAGAGCGGGACGCCCCTCTTTGGCATCTGCCTCGGCATGCAGATGCTGCTCACCTCGAGTGAAGAGGGCGAAACCGACGGCGACTCCGCAGTCACCGGCCTGGACCTGGTCCCGGGGACGAACGTCCGTTTTGACGAAGGACAGAAGGTCCCACATATGGGCTGGAACGAACTCTCCGTCGAACGCGAGCACCCACTCGTCGAGGGCGTCGACGGTGAGTACGCCTACTTCGTCCACTCGTACTACGCCGTCCCCGACGACGACGAGGCCGTCGTCGCCTCGACGGGGTATGACATCGAGTTCCCCTCGATCGTCGCGAACGAGGCCGGCAACGTCTTTGGCACCCAGTTTCACCCCGAGAAAAGCGGCGAGACGGGGCTGTGTATCCTGCGGAACTTCGTCTCCCTCTGTACCGGCCGGTAACGACCTCGAGTCACCCCTTTTCGCGCCGATACTCCGCACCCGCCCGTGCGGCCAGCCGTGCGACCCGCAGTGGTTCCGGCCGCCCACCCTCGGGAGTGAACGCACGGACGACCTCCCGGGCCTCCTCGAACTCGAGGCCACAGGCCCTGACGTAGACCGTCTCCTCGCCGACGGGGACGGCCCGACGGGGTGGCAGGGCCCGGTAACGCTCGAGGCGGACCTCGAGGTCCGGACCCGAAAACGCTTCCCGGAGGCCGTCCTCCAGTCCCTCGCTTTCCTCGAAGGTGACCGCGAGGACGGGACGGTCCGCCCGCCGGTGGATCGTCGACAGGTCGAAGACGTTGTACCACGCCGGAGCGACCGCGCCGAACATGAGATAGCGAACGTCTTCGCGTGCGATTCGCTCGACGAGGGAGACGACGGCGTCCGTGGCGTCGGTGCCACCGACGGTACAGGAGACAAAGCCCAAGCCGTCGACGACGCGGTCGGCCCGGACGACTGCGCCTGCGAGCGTGCTGCGCTCGTCCCGGTAGGACTCGGCGACGCCCAGCGCCCGGACGCCGGATTTCATCACTCCTCGTCTTTGATATCCTTGAGCCGCTCGATCAGTTCGTCGCTCGAGGCACCGTTCTCGAACTCGATCTCGCCGTTGTGGGAACTCTCTTCGGACTCTACAGCGTCGTCATCGTCGAAGTCGGCATCGAGGTCCCGCTGCTCGGATTCGTCGTAGCTTCCGAATCCCATAATACGCCTGGGGGTACGCGCCTCGAACGGAAAAGTCCACTGTCGGATACTGGGTGTGCGTGTCACAGTCACGCTCTTCGCGCCCTCTGTCACGTCTCCTGTCCGGGTATCCGTCATGCCTCGCTTCGCTCGGCGATGTTGCGTCGGTGAAAACGTCCTGACGGAGATTTGAACTCCGGTCCCTGGCTCCGCAAGCCAAGAGGATAGTCCACTACCCTATCAGGACTCGATTTAACGTAGTGGTGAGATACGTAAAGCGCTTTCGAAACGATCCCCGGATGCCATCCGGTGGTTTGGGCCAGGAGGTCGACGCTCACTCGAGGCGACCCCCCTCAGACGGACGACCCGAGCCTTTAGGTACGAAGACGGATCGAGGGTGGCGTATGTCACCGACGGTATCCTCTCGAGGCCACGAACCGAACAACGACAACGTTTATGCGCGGAGTACCCATGCACGAGCATAGAATGAGCGACATCGAGGGTGTATACGAGGACCTCGAGGCGGACGTTTCCCTCGAGGAGTTTCGCGAGGCCGTCGAGGCGAAAGTCGAGCAGATGGGGGGACTCGCGGACGCGGAGACGGCGGCGATGCTCGTCGCTCACGAACTCGACGAGAGCGAGGTCGGGGGCGTCGCGGACGTCGAGCCGGGCATGGAGGAAGCGAAGTTCCTCGCGAAGGTAGTCTCTATCGGCGAGATGCGAACGTTCGACCGCGACGGCGAAGACGAAGGACGCGTGGTAAACGTCGAGGTCGCAGACGAGACGGGCTCGGTTCGGGCGGCCTTTTGGGACGAACACGCCGAAGCCGCAGTCGAGGAACTCGAGGAAGGGCAGGTGTTGCGGATCAAGGGCCGTCCCAAGGAGGGCTTTTCGGGCGTCGAGGTCAGCGTCAGCCACGTCGAGATCGACGAGGACGAGGAGATCGACGTCGAACTCTCCGATACGTACACCGTCGAGGATCTCTCGCTTGGGCTCTCGAACGTCAACCTCCTCGGGCGGGTCCTGGATACCGACTCGGTACGCACCTTCGATCGGGACGACGGCTCGGAAGGGAAGGTCGCGAACCTCACGCTCGGGGATTCGACCGGGCGTGTCCGCGTGACGCTGTGGGACGAGATGGCAGACAGCGTCGACGACCTCGAGGCCGGGACCACCGTCGAGGTGGTCGACGGCTACGTCCGCGAACGGGACGGCGACCTCGAGCTCCACGTCGGCAATCGCGGGGCACTGGAGGAAGTCGACGAGGAGGTCGAGTACGTCCCCGAGAGCACGCCGATCGACGGCCTCGAGATCGGCCAGACGGTCGACATCGCGGGCGTGGTCCGCTCGTCGGATCCAAAGCGGACGTTCGACCGTGACGACGGCTCGGAGGGGCAGGTCCGGAACGTTCGGGTCCAGGACGCGACGGGCGACATCCGTGTCGCACTGTGGGGTGAGAAAGCGGACGTCGATCTCGGCCCCGGCGACGAGGTCGCACTCGCGGACGTCGAGATCAAAGACGGCTGGCAGGAGGACCTGGAAGCGTCGGCGGGCTGGCAGTCGACGGTGACGGTCCTCGAGGGCGAATCGGGGGCGGATACGGAAGACACGGCCGAGGAAGCGACCGGACTCTCGGCGTTCGGGGGCGACACGGGCGAGGCGGACGCCACGACGGACGACGAGTCCGGAGACGGGCGGGGAGGGGACGGCGAGATGGAGTTCACCGGCGTCGTCGTCCAGGCCGGGGACCCGGTCGTCTTGGACGACGGCGAGGAGACGATGAGCGTCGAGACCGACGCGGACGTGGGATTAGGCGAGGAAGTGACGGTCCGTGGGGTCGTTCGTGAGGGACGACTCGAGGCCAGTGACGTGTTCTGAGGCGGCCACGGATCCGATCCCGCTAGGAAAACCATTAAGAGTGTCAACTGCGGCAATTACGGTATGAACGTCGAGCTTCCGTTCGCCCCGGTGGATACCATCATCCGGCGGAACGCGGGGGACCTCCGGGTGAGCGCTGACGCGTCGGAGGAACTCGCGAAACGAATTCAGGAACACGGTGCCGACCTCGCGGTCGGGGCGGCCGATCGGGCGACGGCGGACGGACGGAAGACGCTGATGGCGGGCGACTTCGGTGTCGAAACCGTCGTCGAGAAAGAGGACCTCGAACTGCCCGTCGCGCCGGTCGACCGAATCGCACGCATCGGGATCGACGATCGCTACCGCGTGTCGATGGACGCCCGCATCGCGCTGGCGGACATCTTAGAGGACTACGCGGACAACGTCGCCCGGGCGGCGACGACGCTCGCTCACCACGCCGATCGTCGAACGATCAAAGCCGAAGACATCGAGACGTACTTCTCGTTGTTCCAGTAAACCATGCGATTCGGTTACAGTGACACCTGTCTCGCACACGACCCTGGTCCACGTCATCCCGAGTCGTCAGACCGTCTGCGAGCGATTCGAGAGGGGCTAAAGCGCAAACACGGCGTCGAGTACGTCGCCGCCGACCCGGCCGACTTCGAGCGGGTCGGGGCGATCCACGACCGGGGCTACCTGGAGGACGTCCGAACGTTCTGTGCGGAGGGGGGCGGAAGCTGGGATCCGGACACGACGGCCGTCGAGATGACGTGGGACGCCGCCCTCCAGAGTGCAGGCTTAGCCTGCTGGGCCGCCCGAGAGGCCGTCGATGGCGCTGACGGCCGTGAAACGCCGTTTTCCCTCGGCCGTCCGCCCGGTCACCACGCGGTCTACGACGACGCCATGGGCTTTTGTTTCATCAACAACGTCGCCGTCGCCGCCCAGTACGCGCTGGACGAACTGGGCTGTGAACGCGTCGCGATATTCGACTGGGACGTCCACCACGGAAACGGGACACAGGACATCTTCTACGATCGCGCGGACGTCCACTTCAGTTCGATCCACGAAGGGGGCCTCTATCCGGCGACCGGGGAGATCGAGGAGACCGGCGAGGGCGACGGTGAGGGGACGACGCTCAACGTTCCGATGCCTTCCGGTTCCGACGACACAGACTACATGCAGGCGCTCGACGACCTGATCGTACCCGGCATCGAACGGTTCGGTCCGGACCTCCTGCTCGTCAGCGCGGGCTTTGACGCCCACCGCCACGACCCCATCTCCCGGGTTCGCCTCTCGACGGAGGCCTACGCGCTCATGACCGACCGGGTCCGTAAACTCGACGACACGCCCCTCGCCTTCGTCCTCGAGGGTGGCTACGGTCTCGAGGTGCTCGCCGAAAGCGTCGCCATGGTCCACGAGACCTTCGACGGCCGTCAACCGATGGCAGAAGACGGGGAGGTAAGCGACGACGTCGGGGAGACCATCGACGAGATCGCCGCGGTTCACGACCTCGAGTAAACCGCGGGGTCGAAGTACGCCGCTAACTCTTCGCCGAACTCCTCACACAGTGTCGCAACCTCCTCGCCGACGAGCAGATCGTAGCCGTCCTCGAGTGCAGTCTCGACGTGTGCGCCCAGCCCGACCTCGAACAGCCGCTCGCTCGCCAGAAACTCACGCGCGCTCGTGAACTCCCGGTCGCGTTCGACGACGTACCGATCCCCATCGAGGAACGGGCCGTAGGTGTCCTCCTCGCCGTCGTACGCGTCGTAAAACCCCTCGGCGTGGCCGCGGACGTGAACCGGCGGCCCGTCGTGGCGTTCGACGGTTGGGCGGGAGAAGACGGCGAGTTCGGCGAACAGGACGGCCGTCTCCTCGGCAACGGCCGTCGCCCGGAAGACGTCGAAGCCGCGATCGTTCAGGCCACGTGTAACGCCCTCGAGTGATTTGTCGAGCTGTGGGTAAAGCTGGTCGTCGACCAGGTCGGGTGCGTCGAGGCGGATCGCGACCGGCGTTGTCCCGCGACGCTCGAGGTGACCCAGCAGGTCGTCTTCCGAGAGCGGGTCGGGCTCGTCGGGGTCGAACAGCTCCGGGCGGGGGTCGGCGAGCAGATCCCTGGCGTAGTGTTGAAACCGGGCGACGTTCTCGGCCGAGCAGACGGCGGCGACGTTGCGCTCCGGATCGGTGGGGTCGATCACCACGAGCGGGTCGTCGAACGTCTCCGCGGCGTGGTCTTCTGGGTCGAGGGACACCGGCGGCGTCCACTCCGTGGCGGCCTCGAGTACGGGCCGAAAGCCGCCGTACTCCCAGACCAGCAGTTCGATGAGATAGCCGCTAAAGCCACGCGTCCGGAGGTCGCTGCCGTAGACGCCAACCGCCTTCATGAACGCCTTCGTCAGCCGAACGTCCGCCGCGAGGTCCGGATCGAGGCGGTCGTTCAGGTACTCGGTGTGAAACGGTGTCCGGTCGACCGCCGAACGGATGTCGGTCGCGTCCTCGAGGCGATAACACGGGACGACGTCGACCGCGAAGCCCTCGACCTCGCCTTTGACGTAGGGGTGTTCGGCGTACTCCTCGTGGCCGTCGGGGACGGTCGCGTGGCCGACCTGGAGGCCGTAGGTCTCTAACTCCTCGCGGTCGATCTCGGGTGGGAAACGGACGAAGACGTCGATGTCACGGTCGCCGCTGATCCAGGTTCCACGGGCGGTCGAGCCGACCTGGATCACGTCCGCCTCGGGTGGGAGCTCGGATACGGCGTCCTCGGCGCGTGCTCTGAGCGTTTCGGCGACGTCCTCGAGACTCCCCCGTTCGTCCTCGTCGGGATCGACCCGCTCGCGAACGGACTCGAGGACCCGTTCTAGGTCGTCTACGTCCTGGTCGGTCATGGCTGAAACGTACTCGATCGGTGCGTGAAAGCGTGTCGAACTCGCTGACGGCGAAACGAAAGCCCTATCAAATACACGCGTCAACTCGGAGATGAGCCGAAGTAGCTCAGATGGTAGAGCACCTCGCTGTTACGGCGATTCAGGTTCCCTGTTCGCCGCAGATACGAGGTTGTCCCAGGTTCGAGTCCTGGCTTCGGCGTGTTTTTCTGGACCCCAACTCCCGCGGGGAGCGGTGGGTCCGAGCGAATTCGGGTTCCGCGAACGCGACACCTGCCAGACTCGCACACGCGAGCCATATGCCCGGACCGTCTCGGACCTGTTCGAGTCCTGGCTTTGGCTTTGTCCTGAGTACCACCTAGCGGTCGCCGACGTCGTCCAGCGGTACCAGCGAGTAGTCGACCGTTCTGACACCACTGATCGCCCGGACCGCGCCGACGAACGTCGAGGCGTCCTCGAGTGTGCCCTCGAGGACGAACAGTTCCAGACAGAACCCGCCGACGTGGCTGTGGGTCTTCGAGCTAACGTGCTCTTCGTAGTCGTGGCGAAGCCGCGTGATCTCCCGGTCGACGTCCCGTGATCCGAAATCATAGAGAACGGTGACGACGGCTGCGAGGGGTCGCCCCTCGAGACGATCGTCTTCGAACTCCTCGAGGAGGAGCCGGGTCGCCTCACGGACCGCGTCACTGCGGCCGGTGTAGTCGTGTTCGTCGGCGAACTCGTCGAGCCGTTCGATCAGGGCGGTCGGCATCGAGACACTGACGACGGGCATATATTAACAAAAGATGGCTCAATAATAGTTTTTGTTATTCTTATTCCCTATAGAGGGTAATAACTAACATTGACATAGGTGGAGATCATAGGATGGGGACACATGAACGACGACCACATCCCGGTGACCGTGCTGAGTGGCAGCCTCGGCGCGGGCAAGACGACCCTGCTCAACCACGTCCTCACGACGGACCACGACCTCGATGCCGCGGTCGTGGTAAACGACATGGGTGAGGTGAACGTCGACGCCGAACAGGTCACGAATCGGACCGATCTCGGCGGCGACGAGGAGATCGTCGAACTCTCGAACGGCTGTATCTGCTGTCGCCTGCGCGGGGACATGCTCGAGGAGGTCGCGCGACTGGCCGAGGCGCGGGATTTCGAGTACCTGCTGGTCGAGTCCTCGGGGATCTCCGAGCCGATCCCCGTCGCCCAGACGTTCACCGTCGGTCTCGAGGACGCGGCATTCGATCCCACCGAGACCTACGAACTGGACACGATGATCACGGTCGTCAACGCCTACAGCTTCTGGGACGCGTTCGATTCGGGCTCGGCACTCACCGACGACGAACTGGACTCGAAACCCGGGCGTGTTCCCGAGGAGGCCCTCCTCGACCAGATCGAGTTCTGTGACGTCCTCGTGCTCAACAAGTGTGATCTCGTTCCCGACGACGACCTCGAGGAGATCGAGGCGGTCCTCGAGGCGCTCCAGCCGCGTGCGGAGATCGTCCGGACGGAGTTCGGTGAAGTCGATCCGGACGAAATCCTCGGGACCGGCCGATTCGATTACGGGGAGGTGAAAAACTCCGCGGGGTGGAAACACGAACTCCAGCACGACCACCACCACGACCCGAAAGAAGAACACGGCGTCACCTCCTTCGTCTACGAGCGGCGTCGGCCGTTTTACCCCCTGCGGATCGCCTCCCTGCTCTCGGAGTTGCCCGACGAGGTCGTCCGCGCGAAGGGCTTTTTCTGGAGTGCCGGACGCGAGGACGTCGCGATGGGAATGGACAAGGCCGGCCACTCGGTCCGCGCGGGACCGTCGGGACAGTGGCTCGCGACGCTCCCGGAGGCCGAACGCGAGCAGTACTTCGCCGCCCGGCCGGGGCTCGAAGACGACTGGGACGACCAGTGGGGCGATCGGATGACCCGACTCGTCTTCATCGGCCGGGAGTTCGACCACCGACCGTTGATCGATCGCCTCGACGGGTGTCTGCTCACCGACGAGGAGATGGACGACGACTGGGATCGGTACGCCGATCCGTTCGAACCACAAGAGACTCGTGAACTGGCCCTCTCTAACCGGTAAATGGCTGTTCCGGTTACCGTACTCTGTGGTGGTCTCGGCGCGGGGAAGACGACGCTGCTCACGGGTATCCTCGAGGGGAGCGACCGCGAGATCGCCGTCGTGGTAAACGACGTCGGCGAGGTGAACGTCGACGCCGACCTCGTCGAAGCGCGAACGGACCTGGAAGACGGCGAAGAGGTGCTCGCCCTCGAGAACGGCTGTATCTGCTGTAGCCTCGGTGGGGAACTCTCCCGCTCTGTCGTCCGACTGTGGAAAGAGTACGACTTCGAGGCACTGATCGTCGAGGCCTCCGGCGTCGGCGAACCCGAACCCATCGCCCACCAGTTCGTCCGTGGCCCCGCTGGCGGTCCCTACGACCTCGATGCCATCGTCACCGTCGTCGACGCTCGAGCGTTCCACGACACGTTCGTCGACGGGGAGGGAGAGCCCACCCGGCAGGGGCCGGACGAAAGCGGCACGAAACCGCTCGCCGACCTCTGGCTCGAGCAAGTCGAGTTCTGTGATCTCCTCGTCCTCAACAAGTGTGATCTGGTAAGTGAAGCCGAACGCGAGCGCGTCGAAGCGGTCCTCGAGACCCTCCAGCCGCGTGCAGAGCTCGTGAGGACCGAGTACGGCGACCTCGAGGCCGACGTGATCGTCGAGAGCGATCGGTTCGACCTCGACGCCGCCCGCGAGTCGGCGGGCTGGAAACGGGCCGTCGAGGAGGCCCACGAGGACGGAGACGGCGAGCACGGCCACAGCCACGATCACGACGAACACGGCCACGATCACGACGAACACGGCCACGATCACGACGAACACGGCCACATCGACCACGATCACGTCCACCCACCCGAGCAGTACGGCATCGACGTCGAAACCTACCACCGGGTTCGCCCCTTCCACCCCG
>LKNC01000070.1 GCA_001564255.1 Natrialbaceae archaeon Tc-Br11_E2g1 | reverse complement strand
GAGAACATGACGTTCCACATGATCCCCGGGATCTGGACCGAAGCGGTCGGGATGGAGATCAGCGAGACGTTCCGCGTCACTGCCACCGGTGCCGAGACGCTCGCGGAGTTCCCACGACGGCTTTTTACCACGTAAACACGACATTCGAGGCGTTCGATACGACTCCCACACCTATGACTTCACCATCACTGACCGACGGAACCGAAGCCGAACCGGCACCCGAAAGCGACCACGAATCGGCGCTCGTCACCGCACGTCGACAACTCGAGCGTGCGGCGGCCCACGTCGACGTCGACCCCGGCGTCGTCGAGCGATTGAAACACCCGACCCGCGTCCAGCAGGTCACGGTCCCGCTCGAACGCGAGGACGGAACCGTCGAGGTGTTCACCGGCTACCGGGCCCAACACGACGACGTTCGAGGACCGTACAAAGGCGGCCTTCGCTACCATCCCGAGGTGACCGCCGAGGAGTGTGTCGGGCTCTCGATGTGGATGACCTGGAAGTGTGCGGTGATGGATCTCCCCTTCGGCGGCGGGAAAGGCGGCATCGCCGTCGACCCGAAATCGCTCACCGACGACGAGACCGAACGGCTCACCCGCCGGTTCGCCGAGGAACTGCGCGACGTCGTCGGTCCGACCAAAGACGTCCCCGCACCCGACATGGGAACCGACGCCCAGACGATGGCGTGGTTCATGGACGCCTACTCGATGCAACAGGGTGAGACCGTTCCCGGCGTCGTCACCGGCAAGCCGCCCGTCATCGGCGGCTCCTACGGGCGCGAGGCGGCGCCCGGCCGATCGACCGCGATCGCCACGCGGGAGGCGATCGACTACCACGGCGGGGAACTCCAGAACGCGACCATCGCCATCCAGGGGTTCGGAAGCGTCGGGGCCAACGCCGCCCGGCTGCTCGAGGAGTGGGGTGGGACGGTCGTCGCCGTCAGCGACGTCAACGGCGCGATCTACGATCCCGACGGCCTCGAGACACACGAGATCCCCACCCACGAGGAGGAGCCCGAGGCCGTCCTCGAGCACGACGCCCCCGAGACGCTCTCGAACGAGGCCGTCCTCGAACTCGACGTCGACGTCGTTATCCCGGCCGCGGTCGGGAACGTCATCACGGCGGACAACGCGGACGCGATCGAAGCGGACATCGTCGTCGAAGGGGCGAACGGGCCGACGACGTTCGCAGCCGACACCGTTCTCGACGAACGGGGCGTCACCGTGATCCCGGACATCTTAGCGAACGCCGGCGGCGTGACCGTCAGCTACTTCGAGTGGCTCCAGGACATAAACCGCCGCAAGTGGAGCCTCGAACGCGTCAACGAGGAACTCGAGACCCACATGCTCGACGCCTGGGCCGACGTACGCGAGCAAGTCGAACTCGGGGGATTGACCTGGCGTGACGCCGCCTACGTCGTGGCCCTCTCCCGGATCGCCGAGGCGAAGTCGATTCGCGGGCTCTGGCCGTAGTCTCCCGGCCGCCCGGACGCGGGTCGCTAGGACGTCGACAACGCCGCAGCGACCGTTTCTATCGGATGCGGTGGGTCGTCACAGCCGTCGTACTCGGAGAGCTGTGTCCGACAGGACGCACCGGGTGCGACGACCGTGTCGCCGTCGCTGTCGTCGACCTGATCGAACAGGACCTCGCCGATCTTCCGGCTCAGCGAGTAGTGTTCGGCCTCGTAGCCGAAAGAGCCAGCCATCCCACAACAGCCCGAGTCCAGTTCGTCGACCTCGTAGCCGACGGTTTCGAGCACCGTCGCCGCGTGGCCGTCCTTTTTCGTGGCCTTCTGGTGGCAGTGGCCGTGGTAGGTGAGACGCTCCTCGAGGCTCCCGGGGTCGGCGGTCGGTAGCGTCGACGCGAGATCGAACCGCTCGAGATACTCCATGACGCCGTAGGTGTTCGCCGCGACGCGTTCGACGTCACGCCCGGTGAGCAGATCCAGGTAGTCGGACTGGAACATCACCGCGTCGGAGGGCTCGACGAGGACGACCTCCCAGCCGTCTTCGACGGCAGGGGCCAGCGCGTCGACGTTCGTCCGCGCTCGCTCGCGGGCGACGTCGAGAAAGCCCTTCGAGTGGGCTGGCCGGCCAGTCGACCCGACGTCCTCGGGAATCCGAACGTGGACGCCCGCCGTCTCGAGGACCTGGACGGCCGCTTTCCCCGCTCGTGGGTGGTTGTAGTTGGTGTACGTGTCGGGGACGAGCATGACCGTTCGGTCGGCCTCCTCGAGTGAGAGCCGTGGCCCGCGGCTCTCGAACCACTCCTCGAAGCTCTCGCTCGCGAACGTCGGGAGGTCACGCTCCCGGGCGATGCCGACCGTCCGCTCCGCGATCGTTCCGACGCCGGGAAGCGACCCGGCCCAGTTCGACAGCGGCGCGAGCGCGGAGCCGACGGCGTTCAACCGATCGACGTTCGCGAACAGCTTCGAACGGATGCTCGCACCGTTTTCCCGGTGATTTGCGTGTTCGACTTCGGCTTTGAGTTTGGCCATATCGACCTCGCTCGGGCAGTCCCGCGCACAGCCCTTACAGCCGATACAGAGGTCCATCACCTCGGTCAGGAACTCGGGGTCGGTCGCGTCGACGTCGAGGTCGCCGCTCATCGCCGCCCGAAGCATGTTCGCGCGTCCGCGAGTGCTCAGACTCTCCTCTTCGGCCGCACGATACGTGGGACACATCACCCCGCCGGTGGTTTCCTGGTCGCCACGACAGCCACCACAGCCGTGACAGAGTTCGACCATGCCCTGGAACCCGTTGTCGACGTTCCACCCGAGGGCGGGTTCGAAGCCGGCCTCGAACTCGTAGTCGGGGGAGAATCGCAGGTGCTCGGTCATGTCGTGGTCGCCACAGACGTTCCCGGGGTTGAGCAGCCAGTCGGGGTCGAACGCCGTCTTCAGCTCCCGAAAGAGGGTCCAGACGTCCTCGCCGTACAGTTTGCGGTTCCACTGGGTGCGAGCACGGCCGTCGCCGTGTTCGCCCGAGACGCTGCCGCCGTACTCGACGACGAGGTCGGTGACGGCGTCGGAAACGGCTTCGAACTGGTTCAGGCCGGCCGGGCTCTTGGTGTCGACCAGCGGTCGCATATGCATACAGCCCGGCCCCGCGTGCGCGTAGAAGCTCGCGAAGGTGTCGTTGTCCTCGAGTACCTGTTGAAAGTCCGCCACGTACTCCGCGAGGTTCTCGGTCGGGACGGCCGTATCCTCGATGAAGGAGATGTGTTTTGCGTCCGACGTTCGGGACAGGAGGATCGGCGCGGCGCTCTTGCGAAGCTTCCAGAGTTCGGCGATCCCCTCCGGCTCGTGGGCCTCGAGGGCGTCGAACGCGCGGACGGGGGCAGTGTCGGCCTCGCTCGCGGCGTCCGTCGTCACGTTCGCGCCCCCATCAGTCGTCGGGTCCGGCACGTCCGCGTCGGGGAGTCGATCAGCCAGCAGGTCGGCGACCTGTTCGCGGCCGTCCGCGTCGCTGTCGGCGTAGAACTCGACGAGCAGCGCGGTTTCGGTTCCTTCTGGGAGTCGGTCGACCAGGTCGGCGAACTCCTCGGTCTTCGAGGCGAGGTCGATCAGCACGTCGTCGATGGCCTCGATCGCCGCCGGATCGTGATTGCGAACGATGGTGTCGACGTCGGCCATCGCGGGGAGTTGCTCGTGGTACGTTAACAGCGCGACCGACGTCGTCTCGGGGACGGGCTCGAGCGAGACTGTGGCTGCCGTCACGACACCGAGGGTGCCCTCGCTGCCGGCGAAGACACGGGCGAGGTTGACCGTCGCGTCGGGGTCGGGCTCGCCGTCGACCTCGACGGATCCATCGGTGGTTTCGTCGAACGCCGCCGGGTCGCCGTGGGCTTCCGCGACCAGCCGATCGAGGTTGTACCCCGAGACGTTGCGTTTGAGCTGTGGGAACACTTCGCAGATCGCGTCGGCGTTCTCGTCTACGACACGGCGGAGGGCCTCGTAGATGCGCGCTGTGAGACCACCGTCCGGATCCGCACGTTCGCGGAGTTCGGCGACCGTCACCTCGCCGAAGTGCTCGAGGGAGCCGTCGGCGAGGACGACGCTGACTTCCTCGACGTAGGCGTCGGTCTTGCCGTACTGCAGCGAGTGAGCGCCCGTCGAGTTGTTCCCGATCGCGCCGCCGACCGTGCTCCGATCGCCGGCGGCGGGGTCCGGGGCGAACTTCAGGCCGTGGGGCGCGAGTTCGTCGTTGAGATCGGCGAGCACTGCCCCCGCCTGCACCGTCGCCTTTCGTTCGTCGGGGGTGATCTCACAGACCTCACCCATGTGCGCCGAGAGGTCGAGGACGACGGCCGCGTTGACCGCCTGTCCGGCGAGGCTGGTGCCGCCGCCTCGCGGGAGCACCGGAACCCCGTTGTCGGCACAGTAGGTGACGACGCTCGCGATATCCGCCGTCGACTCCGGCAGGACGACGCCGACCGGCGTCACCTCGTAGGCGCTCGCGTCGGTGGCGTACAGCTGCCGGGAGTACTCGTCGAAGCGGACCTCGCCGTCGACGCGGTCGCGCAGTTGCGAAACGAGGTCGGGCCGATCGACCTCCCCACCGGTGTACTCGTACGCCGCCCGCGGGTCCGCCGTGGGATCGCCGGGGCGGCGGTCCGACGGCGAACCGGGGTCGGTTCCGTCGGGCGTCGAGCGTGAGTTATCGGTTGCCATCCGATCAGTTCACGCCGGGCTGGTAGACGACGTTCTCGAGGTCACCGTCGCCCTCGAGCGCGTCGACGTTCGTTGCGACGATGTCGGCGAGTCGATCCCAGTGTTTCGGCGTGTGCCCGCCGGTGTGGGGCGTGATGAGGCAGTTCTCGAGATCCCAGAGCTCGTGGTCGTTGGGCAGCGGTTCGGGGTCGGTGACGTCGAGGGCGGCCCCGCGGATGCCGTTGAACTGCAGCGCCGAGACGAGCGCGTCGGTGTCGACGATGCCGCCGCGGGCGGCGTTGACGATCACGGCGTTGGGCGCCAGCGTCGCCAGCGCATCCGCGTCGACGAGGTTGCGGGTCAGGTCGTTGAGCGGACAGGCGAGGACGACGTACTCGCTTCGCGAGAAGGCCTCGTGGACGTCTTCGTCCTCGAAGCCGAGCACTTCGTCGGTCGGGCCGCCTTTCGATGGCGTGTAGCGAATCCCGATCGTCTCGACGTCGAACCCCTCGAGGCGCTTGACGATCTCCTGGCCGATCGAGCCGAGGCCGACGATCGTCACGGTGCTGTCGGTGAACTCGTGAGACTGGAAGTGACGCCACTCGCCGTTTCGCTTGCGTCGCCACCCCTCGTGGAGGTTCCGCGCGAAGACGAGCATGTTCGCGATCGACTGCTCGGCGATACCCGGCGCGTGGATGCCGCCCGCGTTCGTCACGGCGACGCCGTGGTCTGCCAGCGCGTCCATCGGGACGTGGTCGGTCCCGGCGAACGTACAGGCGAACAACTCGAGGCGATCCGCCGTCTCGAGAAGCTCCTCCTTGATCGAGATCCCGGTCACGACTCGCGCCTCCGGGACGAGTTCGCGCTCCGCTTCGGGCGTCCGGGCGAGTGCAACGGTGTGGTCGGGGAGTCGCTCCCGAAGCGTTTCGGCGTACGACTCCATCGATAGTCCTTCGGTCCCTTCCCGCAAAACGACGACGTCCGGCTTCGTGTTCATCGTGTTACCCGACGATTGGCACGGAGTCTCTTATCCCTTTTGTGTATCCGTCGTCAACACAGACTGTGTATAATTAAGTCCCCGGAGCGAGTCAGTGGCACACATGAGCGAGCCGATACGCGACCGCCTGGTCAGTCTCAGACGAAGCTTTCACAGACACCCCGAACCGGCGTGGCGGGAGTTTTACACCACCGCCCGTCTCGTCGAGGAGATCCGAGCGATCGGCGTCGACGAACTCGCCGTCGGCCCCGACGCCTACGACCCCGGCGATCGGATGGCCGTCACCGACCTCGACCTCGAGCCGTGGATCGAGCGCGCTCGCGCCCGCGGCGCGGAGGAGGCCCTCCTAGAGCGCATGACGGGGGGGAACACCGGCGCTGTCGCCGTGCTCGACCGCGGCGACGGCCCGGCGATCGGGCTGCGTGTCGACATTGACGGCCTCTTCGTCGAGGAGTCCGAGGACGGGACACACGATCCGGTCGCCGAGGGCTTTCGGTCGGAGGTCGACGGGACGATGCACGCCTGTGGCCACGACGCCCACATGACCTGGGGGTTGGCCGTCCTGGAAGCGATCGCGGCGAGTGAGTTTAACGGCCGACTGGTCGTCTTCTTCCAGCCGGCAGAGGAGACGGGCGGCGGCGGCTGTCCGATGGCCAAAAGCGAGTTCGCCGCGGGACTGGATTACCTCGTCGCGGTCCACGTCGGGCTCGACCATCCGACGGGCGAGGTGGTGGCAGGGATCGAAAAACCCCTCGCGATGTGTCACGTCGACGTGACGATCGAGGGGGCCTCCGCACACGCGGGGAAAGAACCCAACGAGGGTGCAAACGCCATGCACGCGATGGGGACGGCGATCGAGAACGCCTACGGGATCGCCCGCCACAGGGACGGAATGACGCGTGTAAACATCGGCTACGCCGAGGCCGGCAGCGCCAGCAACGTCATCGCCGAACGGGCCCACATGGAAGCCGAAGCGCGCGGCGAGACGACCGAGCTGATGGAGTACATGAAAGACCGGCTCGAACGGACGGTCCGATCCGCGGCGACGATGCACGGCTGTCGGGCCGACGTCGACGTGGTCAGTGAGTCCCCACGGGCCGACAGCGACCCCGAACTCCAGGCACTCGTCAGCGAGGTCGCAAGCGACGTCAGCGGTATCGATCGCGCCGTCCCGGCCGCCGACTTCGGTGCGAGCGAGGACGCGACCTTCCTGATGGAGCGCGTCCAGCGGGAGGGTGGGCTCGCGACGTACCTGATCGTCGGCACCGACCACCCGGCGAACCACCACACGCCGGCGTTCGACATCGACGAAGCCAGCCTCGAGCACGGCGTGGACGTCCTCGTCGAGACGATCAGGGAACTCGAGCGGACGCACCCGGTCGCACACGTCGAAGGGGAATGAGCGACGCGCTCGTCAGCCGCCGGGACGTCGAGGCCGCCCACCGACGGATCGCCGACGTCGTTCACCGCACGCCCCTGGAGACGTCACGGACGTTCACGGAGCGAACCGGCGCGGCCTCGGTCGGACTCAAACTCGAGACCCTCCAGCGGACGGGCTCGTTCAAGATCCGCGGGGCGTACAACACGATGGCCCAGCTGAGCGCCCCGGAACGGGAGGCCGGCGTGATCGCCTCGAGTGCGGGCAACCACGCCCAAGGCGTCGCGCTCGCGGGCTCGCTCCTCGACATCGACACGACGATCGTCGTCCCCGAGGTCACGCCCGCGGCGAAGATCGAGGCGACCCGCGGCTACGGCGCGACGGTCGTCGTCGAGGGGGACATTTACGAGCGGTCCTACGAGTACGCCCTCGAGCGGGCCGACCGGACCGGTCGGACGTTCGTCCATCCGTTCGACGATCCCGCGGTCGTCGCCGGCCAGGGAACGGTCGCCATCGAACTGCTCGAGCAGTATCCGGAACTCGACACCGTCCTCGTCGCGATCGGTGGTGGTGGGCTCGTTTCGGGGATCGGAGCGGTACTGAAGGCACACGATCCGGATGTCCGGGTGATCGGCGTCCAGCCGGAAGGTGCGGCCCACGCGAAGCGATCGCTCGAACGTGACGCGATCTACGAACTCGAGGGCGTCGATACGGTCGCGGAGGGGATCGCCGACACCCGGATGCTCGAGACCACGTTCGCGAACGCCCGAAACGTCGTCGACGACGTCGTGAGCGTCACCGATCGGGAACTGGCCGTCGCGGTCACGCTGTTGGCCGAGCGGGCGAAGACGGTCGTCGAGAGCGCCGGAGCGGCACCGCTTGCGGCCGCGCTCTCCGAGGCGGTGACGCTCGCGGGCGAACACGTCGGGGTCGTCCTCTCCGGGGGGAATTTGAACCTCACCGAACACGCGCAACTGGTTCGGACCGGGCTCTACGAACTGGGGCGGTACGCCGACGCCCGACTGGCCGTCGACGGGTGGCCGACGACCGTGGCCGCCATCGTCGAGAGCGTCGAGGCCGACGGCGCAAAGCTGGACGGCCTCGAGCGAGCGCGACGGGGCCCGACCGATCGTCCAAACCGGGTTCCGGTGACGATCAGCGTCGAAGGAAGCGGTCCCGATCACGTAGCGGCGGTCTTCGCATCGCTAGAGGCACTCGACGGCGTCTCCGTTCTCGATCGGTCGTCCGGGACGTCCCGGTGAACTGGTGTGGGACGGATCGACGAGCGGGACAGAACCCACCCGTCCCGGGGCTAGTACTCGTAGAAGCCTTTGCCGGTCTTCTTCCCGAGTTCGCCCGCTTCGACTTTGCGTTTGAGCAGGTAGGCGGGCCTGTACCGGTCTCCGAGCTCCTCGTGGAGCGTCTCGGAGGCGTGCAGACAGATGTCGAGCCCGATCTGGTCGGCGAGTGTCAGCGGGCCCATGGGGACGTTCGTGCCCAGTTCCATGCCCGCGTCGATGTCCTCCCTGGAGGCGACGCCCTCGTCGAAGGCCCGAATCCCCTCGTTGATCCAGGGCATGAGGATGCGGTTGGTGACGAAGCCGGGTTTGTCGTCGGACTCCCACGTCGTCTTCCCCAAATCCTCGGCGAGTTCGTGGGCGAGGTCGATCGCCGCCTGGTCGGTCTTCTGGCCGACGACGATCTCGACGCCCTCCATGAGCGCCACCGGGTTCATGAAGTGGAGGCCGACGACGCGTTCGGGGGTGTCAGTGGCCGCCGCGATCGCGGTGATCGAGAGGGTGCTCGTGTTGGTCGCGAGCATCACGTCCTCGTCGACGATCCCCTCGAGGTCCGAAAAGAGGTCGGTCTTGACGTCCATGTCCTCGAGAGCGGCCTCGACGACGGCGTCACAGTCGGCCAGATCCGCGAGTTCGGTCGTCCCTTCGATCCGTTCGAGGATGTCCCCGGGGGACTCCTCTAGGGCGTCCTTGTCGTCGAAGCGGTCGAGACTGCCCTCGATCGTCTCGAAGCCGTTCTCGACGAACTCCGTCTCGATGTCTCGCATGACGACCTCGTAGCCGTTCGTGGCCGCGATCTGTGCGATCCCGCTGCCCATCGTTCCCGCGCCGACTACGCCGATCCGGTCGACAGTTTCTCGTACCATGTCAGCCGAATGTACCGACTGCGTCCTAAGTCTACCGGTGGATATCTCAGGCCGTTGGGAGAACGCGGAGGGATAACGTTCAAGAGCCGACGGCGTGAGGTAGGGATAGTCCCGGTGAGTGTCGTGAGCAACGAAAACGTCGTCGAAAAGACACACCGCCCCCCCGGCAAACTCGAACCCGACGAGCGTGAGGTCCTGGCGGACGCCGGCCTCGAGCCCGATGCGGTTCTCGAGAAACGGTACTCCTACCGGGGATTGCTCGACGCCGGGGTTCCCGACTCGCTTTCGGCGTCGCTTCGGCGGCGACTCTCACTGCCGTGGTCGTTCGAGACCGACGGGGACCTCGATCGTCGTTCGGAGACTGTACGCGGGTTAGACGAGGCCGAACGGGCGTGGATCGCGGCGAGTGCCGACGAGGGCTGGCAGGCGTTCGAGACCGCCGGGGGCCGGGCGAGCGACGGCGAGACGGGAGAGGAAGCCGGCGAACGGCCCTGGCCCCGCCCGACGCCGGTGACGGCCGTCACTGCGGTCGGGCCCGACGACGCGAGACGGCTCGCGGAGGCCGGGATCATCTCCGCCGAACGGCTCGCGACGGTAGACGCCATGTCGGTGGCGAACGCCCTCGACGTTCGCGTCCTCCAGGTCAGGACGTGGCGACACAACGCCCGAGAGCTCCTGTCCGAGTGATTTACTACAGTCGAAAGTATCCTTTTTCGGTCCCGACCATCAACGATTTATACGGCCCTATCGCAGTTTCAGCCAGTATGATTCCAATCGACGATTCGCCGATCGTACGGGACGGAAACGCCGTGATCCTCGCGATGGACCACGGGCTCGAGCACGGCCCGGTAGACTTCGAGGAGGTCCCGGAGAAACTCGATCCCGCGACGGTCTTCGAGACGGCGACCCACGACGCCGTCACCGCGATGGCCGTCCAGAAAGGCGTCGCCGAGGGCTACTATCCGAGCTACGAGGACGACGTCAACCTGCTGGTCAAGCTCAACGGCACCTCGAACATGTGGATGGGCGAACCGGACTCGGCGGTCAACTGTTCTGTCGACTACGCCGCCGAAATCGGCGCCGACGCCGTCGGCTTCACCGTCTACAGCGGCTCGAACCACGAAGTCGAGATGTTCGAGGAGTTCCGCCGGGTCCAAGAGCAAGCCCGGGAGTACGACCTGCCGGTCGTCATGTGGTCGTATCCGCGCGGTCAGGGACTGAAAAACGACACCAAGCCGAGTACGATCTCGTATGCGACCCGGATCGCCCTCGAGATCGGTGCGGACATCGCGAAGGTCAAGTATCCCGGCAGCGAGGAGGCGATGGCCCACGCCGTCGACTGTGCCGGTGACATGAAAGTCGTGATGAGCGGCGGCTCGAAGACGTCGGACTACGAGTTCCTCTCGACGGTCGAGGACACGATGAACGCCGGCGCCAACGGACTCGCCGTGGGTCGGAACGTCTGGCAGCGTGCAGAGCCCGAGCCGATCCTCGACGCCCTCGAGAAGGTCATCTACGGGGGCCAACCGGCAGAAGCCGCACTCGAAGAATGAGCGACGACGTCCTCGAGGGCGTCGTCTCGACGATCGCCCGGTCGGCCACCGAGATCCGCCAGGGGCTGGTCGGCCGACGCGGGAAAGCCGACACGGAAAACCCCAGTGGTGAGACCCAGGCCGAAGCCGACGTCTGGGCCGATGACGTACTCGCCGAACGCCTCTCCGCGATCGACGGCGTCGGCGAGTACGCGAGCGAGGAACGCACGGCGGTCCTCGAGTGTGGCGAGGGCCTCTCGGTCGCCGTCGACCCGCTCGATGGCTCCTCGAACCTCGAGTCGAACAACGCGATGGGGACGGTCTTCGCGGTCTACGAGGAGCCACTGCCCGCACCCGGAACCGCGATCGTCGCGGCGGGCTATGTCCTCTATGGGCCGATCACGACGATGATGTACGCCCGCGACGGGCGGGTCACCGAGTACGAACTCGGCGGTGGCGAGCGAACGACGGTCCGGGAGGACGTCACGCTGCCCGAGACGCCGATCGTCTACGGCTTCGGCGGTCGGGTACCCGACTGGACCGACGAGTTCGAGGCCTACGCCCGCGAGATCGAATCGGAGCTCAAACTCCGATACGGCGGCGCGATGATCGGCGACGTAAACCAGGTGCTGACCTACGGCGGGGTCTTCGCCTACCCCGGCCTCGAGGGCCGCCCGGAGGGAAAACTGCGCCTGCAGTTC
>LKNC01000069.1 GCA_001564255.1 Natrialbaceae archaeon Tc-Br11_E2g1 | reverse complement strand
TTCTTGCAGACGCTCGAGTAACTCCCCGACGTAGGACAACGTTTCCTCGACGGGCTGGCGGTCGCGGTGGACGTCCTCGGGGCCGGAAACGGGGTTCTCGATTACGGGCCCGACGCCCGACTCGATATGATAGGAAAAGCCAAGCGGCTCGAGCGCCGTCAGGATGTCCGAGTACATCACGATCCCGTCGGGTTCGAACAGTTCCCAGGGGAGCATGGTGACGCGTTCGGCCACCTCGGGGGTGGAGATCGCCTCGTAAAAGGAGTACTCAGAACGGATCTCCCGGTACTCGGGAATGTAGCGGCCGGCCTGGCGCATCAACCACACCGGGGGGCGTTCCGTGCGTTCGCCCCGTGCAGCACGGACGAAGAGGTCTCTCATACGTCAGTTCGGCGGGCCGGGGCGGGATAATACTGTCGAACAGAACTACCTCCGCCCGTGGAAGGACCGATACGTGCTGATACTGCCGGCGAAACGTCACTGACCACTCGACCGCGTCTCACAGAGGGGAGATTCAAGTTCGTTCATGACACACAACCGCTATGGCAAACGAGGAGTTGACGGCCAGACTCGAGGACGTCCTCGCCGTCGACGCCGACGCGTTCGAAGAACACGTCGAGGAGGATATCGACGTCATCGTCCAGGAGATCAAAGCGGGGAGCTTCGACAACCCGCAAGCGATCGTCGGCCTCGAGTACGAGTTCTACGCGATCCAGGACGACGGGGCCAGCCTGCGGCGAGTGCCGCGTCGACTGCTCGAGTTGATCGGCTTCGAGAAGGAACTCGGCTTGCACAACGCCGAGATGACCACGAGCCCACAGCCGCTTAACGCCCACGGCTTGCGCGCCCAGGAGTCGGAGGTGAAGTCCCGTCTCAGGACGGCCCTGGAGGTCACGAGCGCGGACCGAATGCGGCTGGTCAGCGACGGGTTGTGGACGATCCCGCCGGAGGGCGAACAGGCCCGCGATTACCTCACCGACAGCGTCGAGCGTTCGATCTCGATCGACGGTCGAGAGCGGGGCGTTCGCATCGCGACGAACATGAGCGCCGCGGCACGCTATCACGCGATGGCGAACACCGACCGGGCCGACCAGGCGGGAATGCGCATCGAGACACCGAACGTCACCCTGCCAGCGGACACGGTGATGCCGGAAAGTCTGATCACCTCGATCCAACCCCACTATCAGGTGCCCCACGCCGCGGACCTGCCTACGTACTTCAACTACGCCGTCCGAGTAGCCGGGCCCTTACTCGCACTCGGGGTCAACTCGCCGTTTTTCCCACCCGACTGCTACGACGAGGACGCGACCGCCGAGGACGTCCTAACCGACGCCTGGATGGAACACCGGATCAGCGTCTTCGAGACGGTGCTCAACGATCCCACCGGCGACCTCGGGAAGGTCCGGTTCCCCCGGGACCTCTCGACCGTCGAGGACGCGATCGTCCGGATCGCGACCGACGACACCCTCGTCCCGATGCCAGTGGGCGAAGGCGACCGCTTCGACGACCGGTTTGCCCACTTCCGGCGCAAACACGGCACCTACTGGCGGTGGGTCCGCCCCGTCTTCGGCGGCGAGTCCCGGTCGGCGGCCAACGCCCGCATCGAGTTCCGGCCCCTGCCCGCCCAGCCGACCGTCCGGGACTCGATCGCCTTCCAGGCCGTCTTCGCCGGCCTCCTGGAGAGTCTGACCCGTCTCGAGCACCCCGTCGTCGAACTCGAGTGGAGCCGTGCCCGGGAGAACTTCTACGCCGCGATGCGCGATGGGCTCTCCGCCGACCTGACCTGGATCACGAACGACGGTCTGGAGACGGGAGACAGCAAACGAATCTACGAGGACCTACTCGCCCACGCCGAGGACGGACTGACCGGCCGCGGGCTCACCGACGAAGAGGCCGCGACCTATCTCTATCCGCTCCGGCGGCGCGTCCGCCAGGGGATCACCCCTGCGGGCTGGAAACGCCACGCCGTCTCCGACGCCTTGGAGGACGGTGCCGACCTCGAGGGGGCGATCACGGAGATGCAACGCCGATACGTCGACCGCCAGCGTGAGACGATCCTCGAGGGGAGTTTCGCCGACTGGATCGGCGACGGCGAACTCGAGGCCGAGTGAGCCGACACAACCCGTTTCGGGGCCGAACCCCGGAACGTTCGCGGGCGGGCCGCAAGGGATTAAGTAGATCGGGTGAGACGAACGATCATGGTCACGTTCCTCTCCGGGGGCACGGGAACGCCGAAGCTACTCGATGGAGCCGGCGTGGCCTTCTCGCCCGAGGAGGTCACCGTCGTCGTAAACACCGGGGACGACATAGAAATCGGGGGGCTGTTCGTCTCGCCGGACGTCGACACACTCCTCTTTCAGGGTGGGGGTATCCTCGACAGGGAGACGTGGTGGGGGATCGACGGCGACTCCCATCGGACCCACGACGCGCTGATGGATCTGGCCGAGGCCGCCGGACTGTCGGAGGACCCACAGTACCTGGCGGAGCGTCGCCAGACCGAGGGCCGTGAGATATCGCGCTGGCGGCGGTTCTCCGGCGTCGCGGAGTTCATGACGATCGGCGACCAAGACCGTGCGGTTCACCTCACCCGAACCAGTCTACTCGACCAGGGGCGGACGTTGAGCGAGGTCACCGAAACCCTCGCGGACGGCTTTGGCCTCGAGATCGACCTCCTGCCGATGAGCGACGATCCCGTCGCCAGCCTGATCCACACCGACGACGGGATGATGCACTTTCAGGAGTACTGGGTCGGCCACCGCGGTGACCCCGGGGTCGAGACCGTCGAGTTCCGGGGCTCATCGATCGCCGAACCCGCACCCGGCGTCCTCGAGGCCCTCTCCGATACCGTCGTCATCGGCCCCTCGAACCCGGTCACGAGCATCGGGCCGATGCTCTCTTTGCCCGGCTTCGGCGACGCCCTCGCGCAGACGACCGTCGTTGCAGTCTCGCCGTTTCTCGACGACGAGCCGTTCTCGGGCCCGATCGTCGACCTGATGGACGCCGTCGGCGCGGACCCGCGTACGGCCGGCCTCGAGACAGCCTATCCGTTCGCCGACGCGTTCGTCATCGACGAGGCCGACGACACCGAACTCGATCGGCCGACGGTTCGAACCGACATCGGGATAGACGACCGCACGGACGCCACGCGCGTCGTCCGGGCCGTCGAGGAAGCGATCGACCTCGTCTAATGTTTTCCCCACCGCTCGCGCTCGCGAGTCTCAGCGGTCGCTCGGACGCCGACTGGGCCCGTGCGGGAAGCGAGTACGCCGGCGCGGCGTTCCTCGGCGGGATCGCCCTCGACGAGCCCGCCCGCGAAGCCGCCCGCCAACTGGTCGACCGCGACCGCGAGGAGTTTCTCCCACCCGATCCCCTCGCCTTTATCCACCGGGAGCTCACTGCCCTCGAGGACGTACCCATCCAGCCCGGCGTCAACGTCCGGGCGCGGAATCCCGGGCCGATCGGCGAGGCCGCCGAGATCTGTCACGACCACGGAGCCGTCCTCGAGGTCAACGCCCACTGTCGCCAGGAGGAGCTGTGTGCGGTCGGCTGTGGGGAGACGCTGCTTCGGGACGCCCCCCGGCTCTGCCGGTACGTCGAGGCCGCCGCCGAGACGGGGGCGACCGTGAGCGTGAAAGTGCGCGCGGCGGTGCCGGGCGTCGACCTCCCGGAGCTGGCGCGGGACCTCGAGGCCGCCGGCGCGTCGATGATCCACGTCGACGCGATGGACTCCGAGGCGGTGATCGCCGACGTCGCCGACGCCTCGGGGCTGTTCGTGATCGCAAACAACGGGGTCAGGGGTGAGCGGACGGTCCGGGAGTACCTCGAGTACGGCGCTGACGCCGTCAGCGTCGGCCGGCCGAGTACCGAACCCGCCGTCTTAGAGCGGGTGCGGGCCGCTGTGGATCGGGCCTTTGGCCTCGAGGTCGAGTGAAGCGAGCGCCAGGCCTAAGCGATCGCCCATCCCAGATCCGATACATGCGAACGCCAGCCGGGAACGCGCAACTAGCGTTGTTACTCGAGGTCGCGGGCACGCCGAAACCGGGCAACGTCGATCGCCATCGCGACCTCGGGGACCTGCGCTTCGAACACTTCCTCGCGGGGACGGTCGGCACGCGACGCGGCCTCGAGATGGCAGAAAACGGGTCGGCGGTCGGCTCGGCGTTCGAACGCGCCGTCGCCGGAATGGGAGACCAGGGGGGAGGGAACACCCAGTTTGGTGCGTTGGTACTCCTCGTCCCGCTCGTCCGGGCCGCAAGCGAGGAGCTCTCACAGCCGGTCGCGGAGGCTGTCGTTGAGGGGACGACGGTCGCCGACGCCGCGGCGTTTTACCGGGCGTTCGAGCACGTCGACGTCTTCGTCTCCGATCCACCTCCGGATGCCGAGCCACTGGACGTCCGCCGTGGGACAGCGGCGGTTCCCCACCTCGAGGATCGGGGACTGACCTTACTCGAGGTGATGGAGCTGGGGGCGGCGGGGGACGACGTCGCCCGCGAGTGGGTGACGGGGTTCGAGCGATCGTTTGCTGCCGCACAGCGACTCGCGACGGCCGACGGGCCGATCACCGATCGGGCGGCGGAAACGTACCTCTCCGCGCTCGCCGAGCGGCCGGACACCCTCGTCGCGAAAAAACACGGCGAGGACGTGGCCCGTTCGGTGACCGATCGGGCCGCCGCGTTGCTCGAGGCCGACGCCCTCTCGCGTGACCGGGAGGGTGTCGAGACCTTCGCCGACGACCTCGTTTCCCGCGGGATCAACCCGGGAACGACGGCAGACCTCACCGCCGCCGGACTGTTCATCGCCCTAGAGCACGAAGCGATCGAAATATGACCGACGACGAGCGGGAAGACGACGAGCACGCGGCCTGGCCCGTCCCCCTCGGCGGCGTCACCGAGTCGGTCGTCACCACCCTCGGGCCGAACGGGAAGTGGAACGTCGCCGCACTCGGCCTGTTCGCGGGCGAGGGCGAGCCCGTCACCGCGACGACGTGGGGGAATACCCGCACCCGACGGAACTTCCACCGCCAGGGAGAGGGCTACGTTCAGTTCACGACCGACCCCCTCACGTTCGTCGAGGCCGCCCTCTCGATCACCGAACGCGAGGAACCCGTCCTCGAGAGTGCAGACGCTTGGGTTCGGGTCACCGTCGAGACGGTCGACGCGGGCGAGGAAGACGGCACTCGTTGGGAGGTGTGGGCACTTCATCCCCTCGAGTTCGCAGTCGAGACCGAACGCGTCGGCACGATCGATCGGGGCACGAACGCCGTAATCGAGGCGACCGTCGCGGCCTCCCGTCTCGAGGTCCCGTCCTACGACGAAGACGAACTCCGCGATCGACTCGCCTACTACGAGTCGGTCGTTTCCCGGGCCGGCGGGCCTCGAGAGAAAGACGCCCTCGAGCGCGTTCGGGAGTATTCGCCCTGGTGACCTCGCGGGGGAGCCGTCCCGGAGTTTAAATAGGAGGTGGCGGCCAGACGCCCTATGGCGTTACACTTCAGGGAAGCGACGGGCGTCTTCCGGAAGACCTTGCCCTTCGTCGTGGTCCGGCTTGGCGTCGGGCTCGGGATCGGCATCGCGACCGTCCTCTATTTCGGGATCGTCGCCTGGATCGGGTTCTACCTACTCGAGGCGGGGACGATCTCCGGCTGGATCGGGATCGTCGGACTCCTCCTCGCGGTCGGTCTCTTCCTCGCCGCGTGGCGTCTCGCGGCCAGGTACGTCCTCTACTTGGTCAAGGCGGCTCACATCGCCGTCATCGCTCACGTCGTCGAGACCGGCGAGGTGCCCGAAAACCAGCTCCAGTACGGGAAAGCACAGGTACGCGAACACTTCGCCGAGACGAGCGCGCTCTTTGCGGTCGACAAGCTCATCAAGGCAGTCCTCAGGCAGTTCAACGACGCCGTCGTTTCCGTCTCCGGTCTGTTCTCCCTTTCGTCGGGCCTCCAGCGGCTGATCAGACTCGTCGGACGGGCGGTTGCGGTTGCAGCCTCCTACATAGACGAGGCGATAATCGCCCACGTGTTCGTAAGCCAGGAGGACGATCGATGGACGGCAGCGAAAAACGGAGTCGTCCTCTACGGGCAAAACTGGAAGCCAGTCCTCGGGTCGACGCTACTCATCGTGATCGGGATGTACGGTATTGCACTCGGGCTTTTTATGGCACTGACACCGCTCGCCGGATCCCTCGGGACCCTCTCGACGACGTTCGAACTGGTCGGGTGGGTCGTCGTCGGTGGGATGGTTCTCACCGTCTACACCGGTCTCCTGAAACCGTGGGTGAAGACGGTGGTCATCACCACGTTCCTCATAGAGAGCCGGGGTGACAGTCCCGAAGACGAGACGGCCGAACGGATCGCGGGTCGCTCCGAGAGGTTCCAGGAACTGGCGAGCAAGGCCGACGGCGGGACCCCGAAAACGATTCGGGACTGACCTGGTATCGAGGCGAAACGGTGCCTATTAAGAGCCTCTAGACGGAAACGCCTGTATGGCAATCAAACCGGCCTACGTCAAAAAGACCGGGAACGTCCTCCTGGAGCGATACCCGGAGGCGTTCACGACCGACTTCGAGCAGAACAAAGAGAGCGTCACGAAGCTGACCAACGTCGAATCGAAAGGCGTACGCAACCGGATCGCGGGATACGTTACCCGCAAAAAGGGCGCAGAAGTTCCAGCGTAGAGGCTGATTTCCCACTTCGACTCACCGCCCTCGAGTGACGACGCCGGACGGGAAAGCGTTTTCACGCCGAGCCGTCTACGTCGACTGCGTGCCTCAAGTCCCCGTTCGAGCGAACCTACTCGGGAGCGATGATAGAACGGAGAACCCGGGCGCGCGACATCACTCGACGGCTGTTGCCGTCACTCGGTGGCCCTGAGTGAACCACCCACCTGGCACGAGGGTTAGCCAGCCGACGCGGCATGCCGCCACGGGATGAGGCTGGACGTTAGTGTTCCGGGTGACATCTTTCGATACACGACGGCGACGATTCACAACAAAACGCAGTCGGGAGAGCAGCGGCTCTCCGACCGGGACGAACCGGGAAAAGCCGGGCAGTCAGATACGGCCGACGTTCTCGACGGCGACGCTCTCGACTTCCTCGACCTCGGAGAAGGTCTCCTCGACGGCTTCGGTACCGCCGGCGTCGTCGGGGACGATGACGGTCGGGTAAAGCGCGACGAGACCGAAGGCGACCTCCTCACGTTCGACGCCGTTGATCTTCGCGCCCTCCGGGAGGGCGTCCTCGAGGGTCTCCTGAAGCGCGTCGAGGTCGACTTCGGGGCTGTTCGGCATGACCTTGATCTTGGCAGCTACTTTTCCCATGGTTTAGGGTCCGGTGAACCCGCAGTCGGGGCACTCATAGAGGTTGCTCTGTTTGCGACACTTCGCACAGCGGTAGACCTGTTTGCCACACTCCGGGCACTTAAACGCCGCGGCGTTCGTTCCGGCGACGTTGATCCCACAGGAGACACAAGAACGCGTCCCTCGTTCGTCCGTCGTACTCATACACCCACGTTCCGCCCGGGCGCTTTTAACCGTTGTCTTTCCGAACTCGAGGGTTAGTCGTCCGTTCGCATGGCGTCTTCGACTGCTTCGGGGCTCTCACGGGGGCCGCCGGCGTGGCCCTCGTGGGTGACCGCCGTCTCCTCGAGGTCCGGGGAGATGGCCGGAACCTCGTCGTCGGCCACCGGGCCACGTGCTCTGATCTCCTCGAGAGAGCGGGGATACTTCCGGAGGGCTTTGATGATGGCGATGCCAGCGGTCGCTCCTTCCCCCATCGCGATGGGGATCTGGCTCGATCCGGGCGTGAGATCGCCGGCGGCGTACACTCCCTCCCGGGAGGTCTGGCAGTTCTCGTCGACGACGACGGCTCCCTCCTCACGTTCGAGTCCGAGTGTGTCCGCGAGGTCGGCGTGGTAGTCGGAACCGTACATCGGGAACCCGCCGCGGTACTCCCGTACGGTGTCGTCTTCGAACTCGAACGACTCGAGCCAGCCGTCATCGCGTCTGTTCATGCCGGTGATCTCGGCGTCGACGACCTCGACGGGGTGGGCCTCGAGCATCTCGCCGGTCTCCTCGCTCCACTGTGGCTTCTCACCTCGGGTCAACAGGTCGACGTCGTCGGTGTAGTTCAACATGATCATCGAGACGTAGGCGGCGGCGTCGCCAGCCCCCATCACGTAGACGGGTTCGTCGACGAACATGTACGCATCACAGAGCAGACAGTAGTGGAGACCACGCCCGGTTCGGGGTAACGGTGGGTCGGGACGCTCGTCGGCGAAGCCGGTCGTGATGACGACGCGACGGACCGTGGCGGTTTCGTCACCGAACGACACCTCGAACCCGTCGCCGGCGCTCTCACCGAGCGGTCGGACGTCGTCGACGAGACCCCGTCGAAACTCCGCGCCGTAGCTTTCGACCTGTTCGCGCCCGGTTTGGAGGAACTCGTTGCCCGAAACCTCCTCTGTGACGCCGATGACGTTGTGGGTGTCCTGCATCATCGCCGCCCGCCCGCCGCCGCGGTCGACCACCAGCGTGTCCAGTCCGAGCCGTGTCGTGTACAACGCGGCGGTGAGCCCGGCGGGACCGCCGCCGACGACGGCTACGTCGTAGTCGAATCCTTCGTCGGTATGCATTCGTAGGAACGAACGTGCGCCGGCGGCAAAAGCGCCCCGCTCTCAGGCTCCAAGCATCAGCGGCCCGATCAACACGCCCATCAGGTTCACCCGACGGGCCCGAAGCCGGATCGGAACCATGCCGATCGCCGCCGCGACGGCGAAGACGACGATCCCCGCGACGCCGGTGAACAGGTACGAGAGGACGAACAACAGTGTGAGCACCGCCGCAGAAATCTTCCAGTACGCGGTCCGGCCGACGGCCTCGAGGTAGTAGTCGCCGAGAACGATCACGAGGACGAATCCGATCAGCCCGGCGAGGACGACGCCGCCGACGAGGACGGGAAGCGAGAGTGGGGCGTTCGCGTTCTCGAAGGCGACCATCACGCCCGTCCGGGGCTGGCCGATGGCGACGAGTGCGAACAGGGCGAAGATGGTGTTCGCGGTGTCGACGCCGCTCGTCGCGACGATGTAGCCTCTGTCGGTGCTCCCGCGGGGGATCACCACCAGGACGGCGACCGCCGCGATCGCCGCCGAAATCCCGGGGATGTAGCCGACCACTGCGCCGGCGAGTGCGCCCGCGAGCGCGGTCAGACAGAGCAGGACGCGGGACATTCTGACCGTCTCGTCACCCTGTGGTGGAATCCCGCCACCACGGATCGCGTCGATCAACACGGGTGCGCCGAAGAGTCCGGCGAAAAGCGGCGCGAGCATCCCGCCGGCCTCCAGCGGCGCATCGGGGGAGAGATCCAGCGTCAGGAACCCGAGCGCGGCGGCCAGCGAAAACGAGAGCGCCGCGCCGAATCGCGCCCGCCAGGAGTACTCCGAGAGGACGAGCCCCAGGGCGACGACGGCGAGGACGATCGAGAGGTTCGAACGAACGGTCGGGTAGACGGCCGTCACGGCCCACGTTACGGGAACGGCAAGCGGGACCGCCACGAGCACCGCGAGGATACTCCCCAGTGCGGAGAGGCGGATCGCCTCGTAGCCACGGCCATCCAAGACCATCCGGTGGCCGGGTAACGCCGTAACGGCCATCTCCGCGTCGGGCACACCCAGCGCCATCGCGGGGACGGCGTTGAGGAAGGTGTGAACGACGCCGGCGGCGAGCATCGCGAGGCCGACGAAAAGCGGCGGGCCCGGCACCGAGGGTGCGATCCCGGCGAGCAACAGCGCGAAGTTGTTGGCGTGGAGTCCGGGGATCAGCCCGCTTATGGACCCCAGTGTGGCGCCGGCGAGCACCCAGGCGAGCGCCTGGAGCGTAAACGTGGGGTCGACGACGACCTCGAGACCGGCGGCGTCCATCGAGGGGCCTGGCCGCCCCATCGGTTATATACTCTCGGCTGGCGGCCTCGAGTCGGGTACGTATCGCTCACAGGCCGACCGTCGTACCGAAAACAGAGAGACGCACGAAGTGCGTCTCGGACGACAAACGGTCTCCTAATATAGCGAGCGAAGCGAGCTATATATACTCTTCCTCGGCCAGCCGCTCGATACCCTCATGCAGGCGTTCCTCGCTTGCGGCGTAGGAGATCCGGGCGTAGCCGGGCGTGCCAAAGGCGCTGCCGGGGACCGTGGCGACGTGGGCGTCCTCGATCGCACCCTCACACCACGCCTGATCGTCGTCTGCAACTGGAAGCATCATGTAGAACGCGCCGTCGGGGACGGCGACGTCGACGTCGTGGTCTGCGAGCAAGTCGACGACGAGGTCACGTCGTTTCTCGAAGGCCTCGGTCATCTCCTCGACTGCCTCGTCGGTGTTCTCGAGCGCTTCGATACCCGCGTGCTGGACGAAGTTCACCGCCGAGGAGACCGAGTGGCTGTGGAGTTTTCCCGCCTGGTCGATCAGGTCCTCGCTCGCGGCGAAGTAGCCAAGGCGCCAGCCGGTCATCGAGTACGCCTTCGAGAAGCCGTTGACCGTCACGGTGCGCTCGGCCATCCCCTCGAGGGTGCCCAGGCTCGTCTGTTCGACGCCGTAGGTGATCTCCTTGTAGATCTCATCGGAGATGACCGTAACGTCGTGTTCGACGGCCAGATCGCGGACGCCCTCGAGTGCGGCGTCGGAGTAGACGGCACCGGTGGGGTTCGACGGTGAGTTGACGACGAGCAGTTCGGTCTCGTCCGTGATGGCCGTCCCCAGGTCCTCGAGGGCGGGCTCGAGTTGGAAGTCGTGGGGTGAGAGGTCGACGCGGGTCAACTCGCCGCCGGCCATCTTGACCATCGCCTCGTAGGAGACCCAGGCGGGGTCCAACAGGACGACCTCGTCGCCGTCCTGAACCAGTGCCTGGATGATCTCGTAGAGGGCCTGTTTCGCGCCGGGGGTAACGATAATCTCCCCGGCCGTGTGCTCGAGGCCGTCCTCTTCGAGTTTCTCGGCGATCGCCTCACGCAGTTCGAGGATACCGGCGGAGGTGGTGTAGCCGGTGTGGCCGGCGTCTAGGGCCGCCTTTCCGGCCTCGACGATGTTTTCGGGTGTGGGGAAGTCGGGTTCGCCGACCGACAGGTCGACGACGTCTGTCCCCTCCGCCTCGAGTTCGGTGGCGAGCGCGGAGATGGCAAGCGTTGCGGACGGTTCGACTCGGGTTACGCGGTCTGTAAATTCCATGGTCATTGTTCTGGATCCGGGAGCTCTTCGAGGAGGTCGGTCGCACCCTCGACGGCGTGTGCAGCGTTTTCGATCCGCTCACGGGACTCCGCGGCGGACATACCGGGGCCCGTGACCCCGAGGGTGACGGGAGTGTCACGCTCGAGACTGACGTCCGCGAGACGGCCCGCGAGCGCGTCGGCGATCACCTGGTCGTGGTCGGTGTCGCCGGTGATGATCGTCCCGAGGACGGCGACGGCGTCGACGGCCTCGAGGCGGG
>LKNC01000068.1 GCA_001564255.1 Natrialbaceae archaeon Tc-Br11_E2g1 | reverse complement strand
CTACCAGCTACAGACACTCGCCCGGGCTGATATCGAGCCGGACGATCGGTTACGGGAGTCAGACGAAATCAGATTGAGTGCTGCCAAGCGGACCGTTGATCAGAACTACTACGAACTCGACGAGTACATCGACGGTGATCTGCGGACGAACCCGATCTTTCTCTGTCACACGGACCGGGTCGAGGAAGAAGGGTTCGAGGCACTTCGATTGCTTCACAACTATCTTGCGTCGCTGTACTCGCTTAACGAGACGATCCGCGTCTTGTGCAACCGTTACTCGTCGCCCGCAGTCGAATTGACCGGTGGTGACTTCACACCGGTATCGGGTGGAAACGATGAATCGTACTACGGGCGGAAACTCGGATTTCTTCGGGGACTTCGCACGGACTTCCAACACGGCGGGTTTTCCTGCCTAACATTCGAGAAAGCCGGTGAGCTCGGCGACTTCGAAGGATATCACGTCGTGTTCGATCGCAAAGCGTTTATCACTGAAAGCGGTCTTCGAGAACCGAATCGGTTTCTCCGATGGACGAACGAGGCCGAGCAACGTCACCCGATCAGTTACATCGGTACGTTCCACCAGCGGACGCTGCAAGACTTCTATGACGACGTCGAACGTTGGTTCGCCTCTGCATAGGTGACGAAACGCCGTTACCGTTCTCGACGGCTGATAATGACGGTTGGATGTCCGTGCCGGCCGAACGTAAGCGGCCTCGAGTACACCGAACGACGGCTCGTCCTCCCGGCGGACGTCGAGATCCCCGGGGAGACGACGACCTCGAGGTGATACTCGTGGACAAAGTATGTAAAGTGACGCCGACGGAAGGTCGGTCATCCACTGGTGACAGCTGCCATCCTCGGATACCCGGGGACAGGGAGTAGGTAGCGACCTCGAGAGAGGCCAGCCGTCTCAGGGAACGAATCACTCTACACATGGGCGCGGCTGTATGCTAGGTCGAGTAGCTGTGGGTGTCTCCCTCGAGTGGTCGTCGGTGGTCATCACGGCGGACGGGGTTCGACGCAGGCTCTGGAGGCGACAGGTGTCCCGGGCATACTGAGCGTAATATCGAGACGCCTGTAACGTTGCAACGTCCCGTTAGCCATGGTGACTCACCGGCGATCGACTCCCGCTGTTCGTCTGCCAGAAGCGACACCACGATTGCCAGTAAGATCGCAGGCGGTCGATAGTAGTCGTCCCGTGCCATCGCCAAGACGTGCCCGGCGTAACACCGACAGTTACGCCGAAATACGCGCCGGCGTAGCCGCAGTTCTCGAACCGGGCAAAAAGCGCGTCACCATCCTCGCGGGTCGGGACTTCGACGTTGACGATCGATCGACGGCCGTCCTCGAGGGCATCGACGATCAGATTGCCTGCGCGTCTGGCACCGACGACGTTCCAGGCGAACGGGCCGAGCAGCGCCGCCCGAAACCGCAATTCGCGATCGGGTCCCATCCGCTCGACGCCAGCGAAGCGTCTCGTCGCCGAGTACCGGCGAACCGCGATATCCCGTCTGCAGTTCGGGCCGGGGGCGAAACTGTCGGAACAGCTGACCGTTGTAGTTCCTCACAGACGCTCGAAAAGTGCAACCAGTCGGTGCCCGCCTCGAGCGATTCGACGCGAAACGGGCTGGGGACGAACACCGTCACCGATCGGCCGGGTTGGGGGAGCGTCGGTGCGAGTTGGCCGGCCGGGATCCCGACCGACGGGTCGGCCAGTTCCCAAAAACATATACCGGTCGGGTTGAATCGGTACGGATATGCAAGCAGTCGTGCTGGCCGCGGGGAAGGGCACTCGCCTCCGGCCGCTCACCGAAGACAGGCCGAAGGTCCTCGTCGAAGTCGACGGGACACCCCTCATCGAGGACGTCTTCGACAACCTCCTGTCGATCGGCGTCACCGAACTGATCGTCGTCGTCGGCTACATGAAAGAGAAGATCATCGAACGCTACGGCGACGAATACGAGGGCGTCCCGATTACCTACGCCCACCAGCGCGAACAGCTGGGTCTCGCCCACGCGATCCTCCAGGCAGAACCCCACATCGACGACGACTTCGTGCTCATGCTCGGGGACAACGTCTTCCGGGGGAACCTCGGGGACGTGATCAACCGCCAGCAGGAAGAACGGGCCGACGCCGCGTTCCTCGTCGAGGAAGTGCCCTACGAGGACGCCTCCCGCTACGGCGTCTGTGACACGAACGAGTACGGCGAGATCGTCGAGGTCGTCGAGAAACCCGACGAGCCACCGTCGAACCTCGTGATGACCGGTTTTTACACGTTTACGCCCGCGATCTTCCACGCCTGTCACCTTGTCCAGCCCTCCGACCGCGGGGAGTACGAACTCCCCGACGCGATCGACTTGCTGATCCAGTCCGGGCGGACCATCGACGCGATCCGCATGGACGGCTGGCGCATCGACGTCGGCTACCCCGAGGATCGTGACCGCGCCGAGAAGCGACTGGACGAACAGAGAGTGGCCCCCGAACAGTAGTCGCGTTCGGGGCCACCCCGGAACCCCTCGTCGTCGAGTCACCCGAGAGTCGCCGAGCGAGACAGTCGCGCGTAGCCGACGGCGGTCACCCGGTGCTCGGAGCCACCGTTAAGTATTATCCCGCGAAGTTCACGTGCATGTACACGGTTTCGGTTTCCCGGTCGTTCGTCGCCCAACACTTTCTGACCGTTCCCGATCCGGGTCCGGAAGGCGAACTCCACTCCCATCGGTTCACCGTCAGCGTCCGGTTCAAAGGCCCCGAACTCGGGGAGTACGGCTACCTCGTCGACATCGACGCCGTCATCGAGGCACTCGAGACGACCGTCGGGGAGTTCCGTGACCGGACGTTAAACGAGCTTCCGGCCTTCGACGGGAAGAACCCGAGCGCCGAACACCTCTCCCGGATCGTCGGCGACCGCCTCCTCGAAGAACTCACCCCGGAGCCGGCGACGCGCCTCGAGGTACGCGTACGGGAAGACGACGTCGCGTGGGTCTCCCACGAACGGTCGCTGTGAGTTCGAACCGATGCACGTCGGCCTCGTCGTCTACGGCGACCTCGAGGAAACCTCGGGTGGCTTTCGGTACGACAGACAGCTCGTCGACTCGCTACGGGACCACGGCGACACCGTCGACGTCGTCTCACTGCCCTGGCGGTCGCTCGGGCGCGGGTTGCTCGATGGGTGTTCGCGGGCGATCCGGTCACGACTCGACCGCTCCGTAGACGTCTTGCTACAGGACGAACTCTGTCACCCCTCACTGTGGTATCACAACCGTCGGCTCACCCGACCCGGGGCCGTCGTCGCCCTGATCCATCACCTCAGCTCGGACGACCCGACGAAACGGGTGAACCGGCTCCACCGCCCCGTAGAGCGACGCTACCTCGAGTCGGTCGACGCGGCGATCAGTACCAGTGCGTTTACCCAGCGCCGGGCGGGGCGGATCGCGCCGTCACCGGCCGGCCGACCGCGACTCGTCGCCCCGCCGGGCGGTCGCAGGGCCGCCGGGTCGACCCGGGAGGCAGGCGTCGTCGACCGTGCGAGTACGGGGCCACTGCGCGTGACTTTCGTCGGGAACGTCGTTCCCAGAAAGGATCCACTGACGCTCGTTTCGGCGTTCGCCTCCGGACGGGTCGCCGACGGTGACTGGCAGTTGACGATCGTCGGCAGTCTCGAGAACGACCGACAGTACGCGCGGACGCTCCGTACCCACGTCGAGACGCTCGGAGTGACCGACGAAGTCACACTCACGGGGGAAGTGTCGACCCGGCGGTTGGAGTCGATTCTCGAGTGTAGCCACTGTCTGTGTGTCCCCTCACGCTATGAGGCCTTCGGGATGGTGTACCTCGAGGCGATGGAACACGGCGTCGTCCCGATCGCGACCACGGAGGGTGGCCCCCGGGAGTTCGTCGACCACGGAGTGAGCGGGTTCCTCGTCGACCCCGGTGACGCTCGGACGATCACGAGGGTCCTCGAGGAACTCGACACCGATCGCGAACGGCTCGCCCGCATGGGCGTCAACGCGCTCGAGGGCGCGAGGGCCCACCCGACCTGGGCGGAGTCGATGGACGCCGTTCGGGCGTTCCTCGAGCGCGTCGCTAGGAGTCCCTGACGCCGAACACGACGTCGAGCCCGTGGGCGACGTAGACGAGTTCGCCCGCCTCGACCTGTTCTCGCCGGCGGTCGATCCACGTCTCGAGGACGTCGCCGTCGACGGCCGGATCGGACTCGAGGGCGGTGTGGATCGTCTCGAGAACGTGGTGGAGGAAGTACGTTTCGTCGGCGGGGTAGCTGTCGTCCTCGGCGGTGACGATCCAGTCCGATCCGCCCGCTGCGTAGAGCGTGTGATCGGACACGGCCCGCTCGAGGAGGTGACGGCCGGCGTTCGGATCCCCGGGATGGTCCCGTCGGATCATGTCCTCGTGATATCGCTCGACGACGTGGTCGTCGAACCCGGGGATCGCTCCGGGCTCGAAGATCGTCTCGCCGTCGAAGGTGATCGGGAAGTAACACAGACACCCAGCCGGGAGGGCGTCGAGCAGCCCCTCGACAGCCGTCGGCCGGAGGAGATCGACGAACGCCGACCCGACGACCGCGTCGGGCCGTCGCGCCTCGAGGGCCGCCGTCGCGTCGGCGACGACGGTGTAAACCGTGATCGTCGACCCGTTCCGACGGAGCCGAAACCCGTCGGGACGGGAGGCCGACTCGACGCGGTAGCCACGCTCTCTCGCCCAGGCGGGCAGTCGTTCCCTGGCCGACGCGATCGACCCCTCGTCGACGTCGACGAGCGTATACGTCACCGTCTCGGGTAACAGCTCCCACTCGAGCAGTCGTTGAACCATCGTCCCGATACCGGCACCGACCTCGACGATGTGGACACCGGAGTCGAGTCGTCGTGTGAACGCCTCGAGAACGTCGCGGTCGAGCGCGCGGTCGTCGACGGTTCGTTTCGCGGCGAGATAGCGTTCCTGTGAGTAGCGTCCGGTCATCGGTTCTGGCGTACCGTACTCGCCCCGTTGGTTTATATCCAGACCGGTTACGCCGCCTTCGCGCTCGCACCGACCGCATCGACCGCCTCGAGGAAGATGCTGACGCCCAGTTCGATCTCCCGTTCGGTCGAGTCGAGCGGCGGGAGGAGCCGGATCGTCTTTTTCCCACAACCGAGCGTGAGCAGGCCGCGGTCGAGGGCTTCCGCGACGACGGCCGCGCGTCGGTCGGGGGTATCGAACTCGACGGCGAGCATCAGTCCCTTGCCCCGGACGTCCTCGACGTAGTCGGGTGTGTCCTCGCGAAGTAACTCCGTTGCCTGCGTGCCACGCCGGGTCGCGTTCGCGAGCAGATCGTGTTCTTGAATCGCCTCGAGCGTGAACGTCCCCATCATCGACCCGAGCAGGTCGCCGCCGCCGAACGTCGACCCCAAGCGGTTTTTCTCGCTGGGGAAGATCTCCGACCTCGAGATGGTCGCGCCGACGCGGAGGGCCTTCGCGCTGGCGATGACGTCGGGTTCGATCGGGTAGTGGTCCGCCGCCCAGATCTCGCCCGTACGGCCGACGCCGGACTGGATCTCGTCGACGACGAGCGGGATGTCGTACTCGTCGGTGACGTCCGCGACCTCCTGCATGAACTCCTGGCTGGGAAAGCGGTACCCGCCGACGCCCTGGATGGGCTCGAGGGTGAGAAAGGCGATCTCGTCGGGGTTGATGTGGCCGCCCTCGGGCGACAGGGAGTTACGGAGCTGTGAGCCACCGCCGGCGAAGAACCCACAGTCACAGGTGTCCGCGGTACAGCCGCGGTCGGCACAGAACGGCATCGTCTCGATCCCGCTGATCTCTGGGTAGTGGCGCGTGTAGACCTCCTTGGATTTCGTGAGCGAAAGCGTCCCGAGTGTACGGCCGTGGAAGCTGTCGTCGAAGGTGATACCGTATTTCGACGGCGCTCGGTAGTCGTGGGTGATCTTCATCGCGTTCTCGACGGCTTCTGCGCCGGAGTTCGAGAGGAAGACGGTGTCCATCCCGTACTGACTCGAGACGTCGGTCAGTTTCTCCATGAGGTGACTCGAGCCCGGAACGGCCGACTCCTCGGGGGTGGGTCCGGCACCGAAGTAGAGGTCCTGGCCGGCGATTTTCATCGGTTCGACGAGGTCGAACTCCCGGAGTTTCGCGGTGATCTTCTCGTTTTGGTACCCGAGCGGTGCTGCCCCGATGTGACAGGTAAAATCCAAGAGTACGTTTCCGTCGACGTCCGTGACGAACGGTCCGTCGGCCTCGCGTGTGATGTCCCAGACGAACTCGTGGGAGTACTCACTCGGTGCGGCGTTCGCCCCGTGGAACTCGACCCATTTCCGGCCGTTGGGTCCGGGGAAGGCGTCGACGTCCGGTTGTGCGGTGTCCCGATCCATACACAGATTATGTGTACGGCATCATTAAATCTTGTTATGGTGGTACGCCCCGTTCGGGGACGCACGGGCCACCGAAGGCGAACGCGACCGACCTCATAGTGATGGCTGTGACTGATTGCCGACGCAACCGCAGGACGCTCTGCGGGTGCGGCGGTACCGACTCACAGCCATCGTTATCAGTCGTCGGACGGCTCGACGGCTGGGGCTGGGTCGTCATCGGATTGCGCCGCTTTCGACCCGATGAGGGTCGTCTCCTCCTGGAGCAACACGTTGCCGTAATTGACACTGAAGTTTTTGATCAGCGAGAGCATGGCGAACAGACAGACGAACGCGAACGGCGCGCCGGTGATGACGACCGCCTGTTCCAGAGCGCCGGCACCGCCTTCGCCACCGAGGATTATGAGGATTGCAGCGGTCATGCCCAGGATGACCCCCCAAAAGACGCGGTTGATGTTCGATGGCTTCGCTTTCCCGCCGGTGGTCATCATCGAGACGGCGAGCGTCGAGGAGTCAGCTGACGTAATGAAGAACGTCGTCACGAGGACGAGGAAGGCGAGTATGAAGGCGGCGCCCAGCGGGAACGCATCGAACAGGATGAACCCCGAAACCTCCGCGCCGGCTTCGAAGGCCATCACCGAACTGAAGTCGGCGATCCCCTCGTGCTGGAAGAAGACGGCGGTGCCGCCGACGAACGTGAACCACGGGATCGTCGCCGCGGAGGTCGCGACGATACCGGTAAACGCGACCTCACGGACGGTGCGACCTTTGGCGATCCGGGCGATGAACAGGCCGGCAAACGGCGACCACGAGAGGGCCCACGCCCAGTAGAAGACGGTCCAGGCCTCGACGAAGCCGGTTCCGCCCTCGGTGCCGGTACCGGTGTACAGGCTCATCGAGACGAACTGGGAGATCATCCCGCCAACCGCCTGTGAGCCGAGCAACAACAGGAACATCGTGGGCCCCAGGATGAACGTCACGAGCATGAGCACGATGAAAAGCCCCATGTTGAAATTCGACAACCGACGGATCCCTTTGTTGACCCCGAGCACCATCGAGATCGTAAACAGGATCGTCATCGCGGTCACGATCAGGAGGATCCCCCCGTCACCGAGGCTGATGCCCCACTGGTAATCGAGGCCGCTGACGAACTGGCTCCCGATGAATCCAAGCGACGTCGCGACACCGCCGATCGTCGCGAAGACGGCCAGGACGTCGATGACCTTGGCCACCGGGCCGTCGAGGTTCTCTTTGCCGATGATCGGCGTCAGTGCCGAGGAAACACGCAGGGGAACGCCGTCGTAGTTGTACGCGAAGTAGCCGATCGCGATCCCCATGATGGTAAAGACGGCGAGCTGGGGGAGCGCCCAGTGAAACAGTGTCTGCTGGACGGCGAGGGAGATCGCCTCACTCGAGCCGCCTTCGGCACCGAACAGTGGGTTCGGGCTGTCGTAGTAAAACAGCGCCTCGGTCGGTCCCCAGAACACGACGCCTGCGGCGAACCCGGCCGAGTACAACATCGCGAAAAACGACAGGAAGCTGTACTCCGGATCCGTATCGCCCAGTTTGATCTTCCCCCACGGGCCGACGATCAGGAAAAGCAAGAACACCACGATGAGAAAGACGATGACCAGCAAGGCCCAGCTCAGGTAGCTGAGCATCTCGTCGTGAACGGTTTCGATGCCGCTGGCGACGGCGGTTCGATCGACGAAGAACGCGGCGATCACGCCGACGGTGAGCAACGCCCCGAACACGAAGACGACGGGGTCGAGTTCGTCGAAGAACTGTTCGACCATCCCCTGGTCCGTTTCACTGCTCACGGAGTCTCACCCCCCAAAGTGCGTGACTGGCGGTTGGTTGCGCACACAGTACGTGAGTATCGCGTATCATGCCTCGTAGTGCCATACCGAGTGATTGGCAGTATAGCTCATAAGGATTTCTCTTTCCGTAATCAGTGTACACAAATTGTGTTTATTATCGAACTCTCGAAGTCGAACGGCAACACGGTGGGTATTATCGGAAAAACGGAGGGATTCCCGAACGAAATCTATATTCCTCAAATAGCGACGGGGAAATATTTCGTGATAGGTAGTTATCGTACTGGTTGGTACGGAGACCACGAAACCGCTCTTGCGGATCCAGTCCGGCTCCTGTCCCCGGTCGACGTTCCTGTGGCCGAGCGACGATACGACAGTTCCTGTGGCCGAGCGACGATACGACAAAACGATCCGGCGTGCGCCGTCTCAGTTCGTGAGTTCGTCCAGTTTTTGATCGCGGGTCTGTGCGCTCTCGAGGACCCGTTCGGAGAACTCGTCGACCCGATCTTTGATCTCCCCTCGAGTCGCTTCCGGCGAGAAGCTGTCGGACATCGTCAGGAGCCGGACGAACGCACGGAGTTCTTCGTCGGTCAGCTGGGCGAACTCCTCGTTTTCTAACTTCGCGATGACGTCGTCGACGTCGATCTGTCCGACCGGATCGACGTTGAATTCGACGTTGACCATCCGGTAGTTCGAGCCTGCGAGGCGCTGTTCTGCCTTTCCGACACCCTCCGACAGCATATCCTTGAACGGGGTGTGATACCCCATCGTTCCGAGGTGGAGGAACGCGAGCATATCGGTGATCCCTTGTGTGTAGGCATCACGGTCCTCGTCGTCGGGGTCGAACACCGTTTCCCGATCGCGCTCTTCTAAGCACTCGAATAGGATGCTGAAGTCGAGAACCGCGTTCCGGACACGGCGTCTGATCCGGTTTCGCTTCTGTTTTTTCGAGTGGTCGGTGTAATCGGTCTTCCGACCGAGCAGGAAGTCGCGGTCGGATGGAGTGAGAATACCGCGTGGGCGATCCGAATCCGCCGCCGGCTGGAGTGACTCCGGCACGTCGTCCTGGCTCATACCTACTACACCGAGTGCCCGCCGATTAACACTTCTGATCTTTTCAATATGACTGGTCGTCGACTACTGTGACAATCGAGAGGCGCTCTCGCAGTGGACGTGTTCTTCGCGGTGGCTATGCTCATAGACCGACATACTCGATCGACGCCGTCCCCGACACACGCCGGCTTTGGACTACCGGGAACACTCCGAGATCGCGTTCGAGACGACCGAGACCCCGATCTCGAGCGTCGACTCGTCTATGTCGAACGTCGGCGTGTAGGGGTTCGTCGGATGGTCCGTTCCCAACAGCGTGTACGACGCGAGCCCACCGTTTTTCTGGACGCGCTCGATCAGATACGTCACGTCTTCACTGACGCCGAGCGCCGTCGACTCGACGATTCGATCGACTCCAGCGGTCTCGCGAGCTGCGTTCGCGACGACCTCGCGGAGTTCGGGGTCGCTGTCGGCTCGAGGCGACTCGCTGATCATCCGCGGCGTGACATCACAGTCGTACATCTCCGCGGCCCCGTAGAACACGCGCTCGAGTTCGGTTCGCATGTACTCCATCAGGCCCGTCGTCTCGCCACGGACCTCCGCTTCGATCGTAATCTCCTCGGCGATGACGTTGCTCGCCGCCCCACCTTCGATGTGACCGACATTGACGCGTGTCATCCCCTCGCTGTGACGCGGGATCGCGTACGCGTTCTGTATCGCGGTCGCCGCCGCCTGCATCGCGTTCCCGCCTTCGTTCGGTGCTCTGCCCGCGTGGGCACTCGCCCCCTCGAACGTGGCTGTCAGGTGAGCCATCGCCAGCGGTTTCTCGATGCCAGCGACGATCTCACCGGTCGGATGTCCGAGCCCGATGTGGAGGGCGAACAGGTAGTCGACGTCGTCGAGGTAGCCGCTTTCGGCCATCGCCTTGCCACCGCCGGAGATCTCCTCTGCGGGCTGGAAGAACACCTTCAGGGTCCCCGAAAACTCACTTTCCGTTATCGCCTCGATCGTCCCGAGGGCGATCGCGATGTGGGCGTCGTGCCCGCAGGCGTGCATGTACCCCTCGTGGTCGGACCGGAACCCCTCGGCCGCGGGACGGTGGTCGTCCGCCGCCGACTCCGTCATCGAGATCGCGTCGAGATCGACGCGCAACCCCACCGTCGGACCCTCCCCTTGCTCGAGGACGGCGATGGCTCCGGTGTGGCCGCCGTCGGTTTTCTCGAGGATACGTTCCCGGACTCCGGCGTCACGGGCGCGCTCGAGCCAGGGAGCGATCGTCCCCTCCTCGGGGACGGCCATGCGATCGCCGGTCGAGAGCGCCTCGCGTCCGATCGCGAGCTCGTCGACGCCGATCCCCTCGAGTTCGTCGACGAGGCGAGCCGTCGTCCGGAACTCACACCAGCCCGGTTCCGGATGGCGGTGGAACGCTCGCCGGATCTCACGCAATCTGTTTCGCACGTCGTTGCCCATTCGGTAGTGGTGTATGAATGGGATCCACTTATACTGTCGGTCCGTGAACTGACAGGGGCTACAACCGGGGCGCGTCTCCCACGAACGGGGTACGTCTGTACGGCCGACAGAATCGCACGACGGGGGTCGGCTCCGAGAGCGCGGTCGCTAGCCCGGATACGCGGTCGCGTTCATCTCGACGCGGACGCCCTGTGAGTACGGCTTGTCGTTGCTCGGCGCGTCGTCGGTCGAGGTCGGCGACAGCACGGGTTCCTCAGGGCGTCTGGGCGGCCTGTTCGGTGACCGTCTCGATCGCGTCGACGATGACCTCGAGTGCGGTGTCGGCGAGTTCCCGTGTGAGCACGAGCGGCGGCAGGAGTCGGAGGACGTTGCCGTGGCGACCGGCGGTCCAGACGAGAACGCCGTGTTCGAAACAGTACTGCTGGATGGCGTCGACGAGGTCGCCGTCTGGAGCACCGTCCTCGTCGACGAACTCGGCGCCGATGAACAGCCCGCGCCCCCGAACGTCGCCGAGGTGGTCGTTCTCCGCTGTGACGTCGCGTAGGCGACTCCTGATGTGCTCGCCGAGTTCGCGGGTGTGTGCGAGGAGGTCGTGTTCCTGGATGTACTCGATCGCGCGCACACCGGCTCGCATCGCGACGACGTGGCCGCGATAGGTACCCGCATGTCCGCCAGGACCCCAGGTGTCGAGGTCTTCGTGGTAGATCGCCGCCGAGAGCGGGAACCCGATACCACCGAGTGCTTTCGCCGTCGTCATGATGTCTGGTGTGACCCCGTTCCACT
>LKNC01000067.1 GCA_001564255.1 Natrialbaceae archaeon Tc-Br11_E2g1 | reverse complement strand
GTGGGTTAGCTCGGATGAGGTCCCCACCCGGGCGCTCGATTTTTACGACGTCCGCACCCATGTCCGCGAGTAACATCGTACAGTACGGTCCGGCAAGCACCTGCGTCAGATCGAGGACGCGTAAGTTCGAGAGCGCTCCCATGTGTGTAACCAGTATCGGTACGGGTGGAAAACCCTTACTATTGATCGTCAAAGATACCGCTGAGCCCCGTTTCGCACACGCGGTGGGAATATCCGATCGGTGAAAGACCGTCCAAACCACGACTGCCCTCAAAACGTGTGCACCAAAGCCATACTAGGTATATTATCATGAAAGACCGTGAGGTTTAAGTTCCTATTCCGCATGGTTCCGAATACAATGGCCCGAACCGTCGTGCTTGGAGTGATCGGATCCGACGCTCACGTCGTCGGCATCACGATCCTCGAGCAGGCATTCAGTGCAGCTGGTTTCGACGTCGTCAACCTCGGCGTGCAAACGTCCCAAGAGGAGTTTGCCGAGGCAGCAAAAGCCCACGACGCGGAAGCTGTACTGGTATCCTCGCTGTACGGTCACGCCGAGCAGGACTGCCAGGGCTTTCACGACGTCCTTGCGCAAGCGGGCGTCGACGTGACCACCTACATCGGCGGCAACTTGGCGGTCGGGCAGGACGATTTCGAGGAGACCCGCGAGAAGTTCGAGTCCCTCGGGTTCGATCGGGTCTTCGACTCCGAGACCGATCCCGAGGAGGCGATCGCCGCCCTGAAGCGAGATCTGCAGATCACGACGACCGAGGCGGAACGTGCTACGGTTAACACCTAGTAGATGATACGAGACGAGCGTATTCCTTCCGACGAGCTACGGCGTATCGACGAGGAACTCCGAACGAACTGGCCGACCGGGGCCGACGTGGACTTCGAGGAGGCCATCGAGTACCACGAGTCCCTGCCGGCGACAAAGCAGTTCGCCGACGTCCTCGAGTCTGCCGACAACCCACTGTTGCAGCCTCGAGCCGGCGTCCCGCGGCTTGACGACCAGATCGAACTTCTGGACTACCTCCACACGGAAGGCGGGGCCGACCTCCTCCCGACGACGATCGATTCGTACACCCGCGACAACGAGTACGGGAAAGCCCAGACCGGCCTCGAGAAAGCCCGGGAGACCGGCGAGGCGACCCTCAACGGGTTCCCCGCGGTCAACCACGGCGTCGAAGGCTGTCGGAAGCTGATCGAGGCGGTCGACGCCCCGATCGAAGTCCGCCACGGCACCCCCGACGCCCGGCTGCTCGCGGCGATCACCTTCGCGGGTGGCTTCCAGAGCTACGAGGGAGGGCCGATCTCCTACAACATTCCGTATACGAAAGAACACGGCCTCGAGGAGACGATGAAACACTGGCAGTTCGTCGACCGGCTGGCCGGCGCGTACACCGAACGCGGCGTTCGGATCAACCGCGAGCCCTTCGGCCCGCTTACGGGGACGCTCGTTCCCCCCTCGATCGCCATCGCGATCGGGATCGTCGAGTGTCAGCTCGCGGCTACCCAAGGCGTTCGCTCGGTGACGCCGGGGTACGGCCAGGTCGGTAACGTCGTTCAAGACGTCGCCGCCTTGCGCGCACTGCGAAAACTCGCGAACGAGTACCTCCCCGACGAGGTCCGGGTCACCACCGTCTTCCACGAGTGGATGGGCGGGTTCCCGCCGGACGAGGCACGGGCGAACGGCGTCATCAGCCTCGGCGGCATGACCGCGGCGATCGCCCGCCCCGACAAGGTCATCACGAAATCACCCCAGGAGTTCCAGGGCGTCCCGACCAAGGAGGCAAACGCCGGCGGCCTGCGGACGACCCGCCAGGTCATCGACATGGCGATCGAACAGGACATCGACATCGACGGCGTCGACGAAGAACAGGCGCTGATCGAACGCGAGACCCGCTGTATCATGGACACCATCCTGCGCCACGGCGACGGCGACGTCGCCCGGGGAACGATCAGGGCGTTCGAATCGGGGGCACTCGACGTGCCCTTCGCACCGAGTGACAGTGCGGCCGGTGCCGTGTTACCCGTCCGGGACGACGACGGCCGCGTCCGTATCTTCGAGTGGGCCGACCTCGAGATGGACGAGGAGATAAAGGAGATCCACCGCGCCCGCCTCTCCCAGCGCGCCGAAACCGAGGGACGGGACGAATCGTTCCGGATGGTCGCCGACGACGTCGACGCGATCAGCGACGGGAAGCTGATCGGTCGCCCCCACGGCACCGGAGGTGTCGGCAATGCGGATTGACGGCGTCTACGCCACGCCCGGCTTCTCGGGCTTTTACTTCGACGACCAGCGTGCGATCAAGCGGGGGGCCAAACAGGACGGCTTTTCCTACGTCGGCGAGCCCGTCACCGACGGCTTCGACTCGATCCGTCAGGCCGGCGAGGCCCTGATCGTCGACGTCGAACTCGAGGACGGCACCGTGGTCCGTGGGGACTGTGCCGCGGTCCAGTATTCGGGAGCCGGCGGGCGCGATCCGCTGTTCCGGGCCGCCGAATACGCCCCCGTCGTCGAGGGGCCGGTCGCCGAGGAACTTCTGGGTCGCGATGCCCGGAACTTCCTCGAGAACGCGGAGTTACTCGAGGGGATGGAGTACGAGGGCGGCCAGCTTCACACGGCGATCCGGTACGGCGTCTCTCAGGCCTTACTCGCCGCGGCTGCGGATGCGGCGGGAACCACCCGAACGGACGTTCTGGCCGACGAACTCGACAGCGAACCTGCCGAGGAACCCATCCCGGTGTTCGGGCAGTCCGGCGACGACCGTTACGTCAACGCCGAGAAGATGTTCGTCAAGGGCGTCCCCGTCCTGCCCCACGGACTGATCAACTCAGAGGAGAAGATCGGTTCGGACGGGGAGACCTTACTCGAGTACGTCGAGTGGCTGGCCTCGCGCTCGCGGGAACTCGGCCCAGGGAGCTACACACCCCGTATCCACATCGACGTCTACGGCATGATCGGCGAGATCTTCGGGCCGCCCTACGACCGCCCGGAGGTCGTCGACTACTTCGCCTCCCTCGAGGACGCCGCGGGGGACCTCCCGATCCAGATCGAGGGGCCGATGGACGTTGGCGACCGCGAAGACCAGATCGCAGCGATGTGTGAGCTTCGTGACGGACTCGCGGAGGCCGGCGTCGGCGTCGACGTCGTCGCCGACGAGTGGTGTAACACCTTCGAGGACGTACAGGCGTTCGTCGACGCGGGTGCCGCCGACGTGGTCCAGATCAAGACCCCGGACCTCGGTGGCATCCAGCGCAGTGCCCGCGCAGTCCGCTACTGTGAGGGGACCGATACCCGCGCCTATCTCGGTGGCACCTGCAACGAGACGGAAACGTCCGCGCGCGCCTGTGCCCACGTCGCACTCGCGACGAACGCCGCACAGGTGCTCGCAAAGCCCGGCATGGGCTTTGACGAGGGCTACATGATCGTCGAAAACGAGATGCGCCGCACGGTCGCCCGCCGCGAACGCGGGCGACTCGAGACCGAAGACGAGGTGACTGCAGATGACTGATTGGACTGATCCGGAGACGTTCACACAGGCGCTAGAACAGGCAGAGACCAAAGAGAAAGGCAACTGCTTCGAGGACTTCGAAGAGGGCCAGGTCATCGAACACGACCCCGGCCTCACGCTTTCCCGCCACGGCAACGAGGCGTGGATGAGCCAGACGTTAAACCACGACCCCGCCTACTGGCGCCAGGGCGCCGCCGAGGCACGTGGCTTCGAGGAACCGCCAGTGCATCCGGACTACCTGACCGCCGCCACACTCGGTATCACCGTCGAGGACCTGAGTGAGAAAGGCGGCTACTTCCTCGGTCGCACTGACGTCCGGTTCCCGACCGACGCGGTCTATACGGGCACCGAACTCACCGTCGAGAGCGAGGTCGTCAACAAGGCCTCCTCGGGTTCGCGTCCCAACTACGGCATCGTCTCCTGGCGCACCCGCGGGAAAGACGCCGAGACCGGCGAGGTGCTGTGTTCGTACAAACGGACGAACATGATCCCGCGCCGGGAGCCCCTCGAGACCGACGGCGGCACTGCAGAACCCGCCGAGGAAGAAGACGATGAGCCCGGCCTCCCCGCGGAGTTCATCACCCCCGACGGCGGCTACTTCGAAGATTTCGCCGAGGCCCTCGAGGACGCGGAGGGTCGCGACGCCGCCGTCGCCTACCGCCACGAGCGCGGGCGCAGCCAGGACGACGTCACCGTCGCCTACCTGCCCCTGTCGACGCTGAACACGGCCAAACAACACCACAACCTCGACGTGATGGCCGACTCGCCCTCGGGCGACATCGTCACCTACGGCGACGTGACCCGTTCGACGGCGCTCGGTCACGCCCGCTCCGACGAACGGACCTACCGCGAGATCGGCTTCGACGACGAGGCGTTCCACACCTTCGTCACGCCAGGTGACACCGTCTACGCCTTCACCCGCGTCCTCTCTGTGGGAGACGACCTCGAGGACCCCTCGAGTGGCTTCCGGACGTCGTCCGAGGACGACGGCGACGTCGCCGGCACCGTCCGCTTCGAACACATCGCGTTCAATCAGGACGACGAACCCGTCTACTCGGGGACCCGGACGGCGGCGATCCGAAAGCGAGGGAACTGAACCGACCGACAAACAAAACGATTAACCATTAGCTATCGAACCTACAAGACACATGGACGACGTTAGACTCTGCCGTACGTTCCAGACTGCACCGGCCGCCGTTCCCAAAGACGACTCCGCGAAGTACTTGCGCTCTGGGCTCACCGCCGAGGGGTTCCAGGCTCCCGACTGGCTCGTTCCCGACATGGAAGACGGGACCGCGCCGAACATGAAAGACGAGGGGTTAGAGAACACGATCGAGCTCGTCCCCGAGTACGAGTTCCCGGGCGAGATCTGGCCCCGCGTCGAGTGGAGCTACGAGGACGCCTCGTTTCGCGACCGCGGGCGCGAACAGATCGACCAGCTCGTCGCCGGGATCGGTGACGAGATCGACGGCGTCGTCGTCCCGAAGGTCGGACGACTCGAGGACGTCGAACGCGCCGAAGGGGTCATCGCAGAAATCGAGAGCGAACACGGCTACGAGGAGGGCTCGATCGGGATGTCGATCATCGTCGAGACCGGCCGTGCCCGTTCCGACCTCCGGAAGATCTCGAAGTTCGGTGGGGAGTCCCGGCTCGTCGCGCTCGTTTTCGGCCCCGTCGACTACGCCGCCGAACTCGGCGCACGCGACCTCGGCGACGGCCATCCACGCTGGGACGGTCTCCTCGAGGAGCTGTCGAACGAGGCAAGCGCCGGGGACCTGCTCTCGATCGGTGGCCCCTTCGACGACCTGTTCAAACAGCGCGCGGGGCTGACCTACTACAACGCCGACGACTACGCAGCCCAGGTCGAACACGAAGCCCACCTCGGGCTCGACGGCTCCTGGTCTCTGTACCCCAAACAGACGATCCAGGCGAACACCGTCCACATGCCAAACGAGGAGGAACTCGAGCGTGACGTCTCGAAGATCGAGCGCTTCAACGCCGCCAAAGCCGAGGGGACCGGCGCGGTCACCCTCGACGGCCAGATGGTCGACGAGGCGACGTTCAAGGTCTTCCGCAACACTGTCCAGCAGGTCCGCTCGATCCACGCGACCCGGCCCGAACAGACCGAAGAGTACTACGACGAGGGGTTACTCGGACGTACACTCGAGCTGGACCTCTCCTATCGCTGACTACCCACTTTCGCCAGGCCCGAACGGGTGAGTGATACGGTCTGTTGTGATTCGTTACCGCGAACGAGGCGGCGATCACCGGCAAAACGTTATAACGATCCGTACGAGCCGCCTCGAGTGGTGTATCGAGTCGCCCGCCGAGGTCAGCAAAACCGGTCGTCCGATCGCCGTGACCCGACGCGCTTTCGGGAGGCGTCCATCCAGCCGGTTTCGACGGTGTCGGGGTCGGGAACGTCGAACTCGGGGACGAACGGTTTGACGTCGAGCAGTGGCGTCCCGTCGACGACGTCGATCCCGCGAACCGAAAGCTCCGTCCCGTCGACGGCCACGACCTCGACGACGGAGAGTCCGATCGGGTTCGGTCGGCGGGGCGCGCGGGTCGCGAAGAGCCCGCGTTCCGTGTCGTCGAGGAACGGTTCGACACACATCGCGCTGGCGCCGTCCGCGGCGTGGAAGTGATACAGCAGGATACAGTGAGAGAAGTCCTCGAGGTCCTCGAGTCCCTCCGCGCAGGGTTCCTCGAGTTCGACGGTTCCCTCGGTGTCGTCCGCGCCGGTGGGCTGGATCGGCATTCCCTCCGGCGAGTCGAACGGCGTGCGGATGATCCCGATCGGTTCGTACTCGAGTCGGTCGTCGTCGGTCATACTGGAACGAGAGGGGACCCCGGTAAAACGCTGTCCACTCCGTCGGCCTCGACTGGCAGCATCGATTAGGTTTTGTGGGTTGCTCCGAGAGTTCGAACAGATGCCGACCTCGAGTGACTCCGACGACGGTCCACGCGTTCCGATCATCTGTCCCGAGTGTGAGACGCACGCGCGGATCCCACTCGGTGACGTGGCCGAGAGGCTCGAGAACCACAACGAGCGTTTACACGACGGCGAGGCGGTCGCCGAGGTCGACCCGGAGGTCAAAGAGAGTCTGGCCGATATCGTCGCCGAGGAGATGGGGTTGCTCGAAGGGTGAGGGCGTCCGGCCGGCAGCCACCGACGATACCGTAATCTGTTTATCGGCACGGCAAGAACCGGAGTCTGTCATGACCGTTACTATCGTCGGGTCGCAACTCGGCGACGAAGGCAAAGGCGGCGTCGTCGACCTCTACGGCGACGCTGCCGACGTCGTCGTCCGCTATCAGGGCGGCGACAACGCCGGCCACACCGTCGTCCACGACGGGGAGAAGTACAAACTCTCGCTGATCCCGTCGGGGGCTGTTCGCGGAAAGGTCGGCGTACTCGGAAACGGCTGTGTCGTCAATCCTGAGACGCTGTTCGACGAGATCGACGCGTTACGTGAGCGCGGTCTCGAACCGGACGTCCGCGTCGCAGAACGCGCACACGCGATCTTTCCGTACCACCGCGTGCTCGACGGCATCGAAGAAGACGAGAAAGAAGACCTCGCCGCGGGGACCACCAAACGCGGCATCGGCCCGACCTACGAGGACAAAGCCGGCCGTCGCGGGATCCGGATCGGCGACATGCTCGACCCCGATACGCTTCGCGAGCGCCTCGAGTACGTCGTCCCCCAGAAGAAGGCACTCGCCGAGGAGGTCTTCGGTACGGAGACCGGCGAGGCGTTCGACGTCGAGGCACTCTACGAGACCTACCGCGAGTACGGAACACGCCTCGAAGAGGAGGGGATGACCGTCGACTGTGGGACCTACCTCCAGGGTCGGATCGACGACGGGGACAACGTGATGCTCGAGGGCGCACAGGGGACCTCGATCGACATCGACCACGGCATCTACCCCTACGTCACCTCGTCGAACCCGACCGCGGGGGGGGCCTGTGTCGGGACGGGCCTTGGCCCGTCGGCGATCGGCCAGGGCGACGTGATCGGGATCGTGAAGGCGTACCTCTCGCGTGTCGGGACGGGCCCGCTGCCGACTGAACTGGCCGGCGTCGAGGGTCAGACCCCCGGCTACGACCCCGACAGTTCCGACGAGGAAGAGGAACTCGCCACGTACATCCGCGACGAGGGTGGGGAGTACGGCACCGTCACCGGCCGCCCACGACGTGTCGGGTGGCTCGACGTGCCGATGCTCCGTCACGCTGCACGCGCGAGTGGATTTACCGGCCTCGCGGTAAACCACATCGACGTGCTCGCCGGCCTCGATGAGGTCGAGGTGGGACACGCCTACGAACGCAACGGCGAGGAGTTGCTGACGATGCCCCCGACCACCGAGAAGTGGGGCGAGTGTGAGGCGGTGTTCCGGACATTCGAGGGCTGGCCGGACGTCGACTGGGCCGCGGTTGCCAAGGAGGGCTACGCGGCGATCCCCGAGAACGCCCGGACGTACCTCGAGTACATCGAGTCGGAACTCGACGTTCCGATCTACGCGGTCGGCGTCGGTCCGGGCCGTGAGGAGACGGTTATCGTCGAGACCCCCTACGAGTAGTCCCCGGGAAGTGCTGTCCGTGGGATCGGAACTGCCCACCTATACTATTTCTATCAGTATTCTTCCTGCCAATGTGAGATGACGTGTCGTGGATGGCGGTAGCATAGCCCACTGGCAGATCGTCGAATACTCGAGAGTGAGTCGTGACTGTTTTCGACAGTTCTTTCTTGTCGACTCGTTCGGGGTAAATCGGCCTATAGGAGCCAAATCACGCCATATCTGGTGGAATAAAAGATCCCAAGCAGTTTTCACGCAGGGTATCGTGAGAGGTAATATGCACACCTGTCGCAACTGCAACCAGTCGTTCCGGACCGAGCTCGCCCTCGAGATACACCGTGACTCCTGTGAAGCGGGACAGCTTTTATGTCAGGAATGTGGAGACCAGTTCCGGGAACGGGACGCCACGGAGGACGGGTGGCACTACCGGTGTCCGAACGATGACTGTGACGGCGAGGGGCTGAAAGAGGACTTGATCGACGTCCGAAGCGTTCGAACGGCGACACACTGATCCGATCGTCGGTCCGTGCCGGGACAGACTGAACGGTTTTTTACCCCTCGCACGCGGAGTGGGCGACAATGACCGAGTACGACTACGACGACCTCGGACTCGTCGCCGGGCTGGAGATCCACCAGCAACTCGATACGGCGACGAAACTGTTCTGTAACTGTCCGACGGAGCTTCGCGAACCCGAAGAGGCCACACGGGAATTTACCCGCTATCTCCACCCGACCCGCAGTGAACTGGGCGAGATCGACGACGCCGCCCTCGAGGAGAGCAAGGTCGAACGGGAGTTTACCTACCTCGGCTACGACACCACCTGTCTCGTCGAAGAAGACGACGAACCGCCGGCGGAACTCGACGAAGAGGCCTTACAGACCGTCCTCGAGATCGCCCAGCTCATGGAGATGGAGCCGGTCGATCAGGCTCAGGTCATGCGCAAGATCGTCGTCGACGGCTCGAACACGACGGGCTTTCAGCGCTCGTCGCTGGTCGCTACGGAAGGGGAAATCGAGACGAGCGAGGGCGGGGTCGGCATCGAGGACCTCATGCTCGAAGAGGAGAGCGCAAAACGCGTCGAGGAAACCGACGAGGGCGTCACCTACAGTCTCGACAGGCTCGGCATTCCGCTCGTCGAGATCGGGACGAAACCCGACATTGCCTCCCCGGAGCAGGCCCGAGAGGCCGCCGCCCGCATCGGGATGTTGCTGCGTTCGACGGGGAAGGTAAAGCGGGGACTCGGGACGATCCGCCAGGACGTCAACGTCTCCATCGCCGAGGGTGCTCGCGTCGAGATCAAGGGCGTTCAGAGTCTCGACGACATCGACGACATCATTCGCACCGAGGTCGGCCGGCAGGTCGCACTCGTCGAGATCGGCCACGAGCTCGAGGCCAGAGAGGCCGAAATCGGCGAGACCCGAGACGTCACCGAGGTCTTCGTTGACACCGAAAGCGGCGTCATCCGCGGGGCCCTCGAGGCCGACGGTTCGGTCACAGCCGTCCCCCTCTACGGTTTCGACGGGATCGTCGGCCGGGAGATCGCCCCCGATCGTCGCCTTGGGACCGAACTCTCCGATCACGCGAAACGCCACGGCGCGGGCGGGATCTTCCACACCGACGAGTTGCCGGCCTACGGCGTCACCGAAGACGAGGTCGCGGCCCTGAAAGCGGCCGTCGGTGCCGGCGAGAACGACGCCGTCGCTATCGTCGCCGCCGAAACCGCGGTTGCAGAGAGCGCCATCGAAGCGGCCGCAGAACGCGCCGAGTTCGCCCTCGAGGGCGTCCCCGAGGAGACCCGTGGGGCAAACGAGGACGGCACCACGCGTTACCTGCGCCCGCTCCCCGGTGCGGCTCGGATGTACCCCGAGACGGACGTGCCGCCGGTCGAGCCGGACCCGAGTGCGGTCCCCGAACCCGAACTGCTGACCGAGAAGGTCGAACGCTACCAGAACGAGTACGACCTGGGCGAAGGGCTGGCCGAACAGGTCGCCTACGGCAAGCACATGCCGCTTTTCGAATCGGTCGTCGCCGAGGGCGTCGATCCGACGCTCGCCGCCACGACACTGGAGTCGACGCTCACGGAACTGCGCCGTGACGACGTGCCAGTCGAGGAACTCACCGACGCCCACCTCGAGGGTGGTCTGGTGCTCGTCGACGACGGCGAGGTGCCCCAAGAAGCACTCGAGGACCTGCTCACCGCCCTCGCCCAGGAGCCGGATCTGACCCCCGAGGAAGCCGTCGAACGCGAGGATCTGGGTGGGGTCGCCGAGGAGGAGGTCCGCGAAGCCGTCCTCGAGGTCGTCGAGCGAAACGCTTCGCAAGTCGAGGAGGAGGGGATGGGGGCCTTTTCGGGACTCATGGGTGAGTGTATGGGTGCGTTGCGCGGCAAGGCGGACGGTGACCTCGTCAGTCAGGTCCTCCGTGAGGAGATCGAAAAGCTGACCTAGCACTCGAGGCGGCCTTACGCGACGAGTTGCTCGATCGCCTCCCGGAACAGCGACTCGAGGAAGACCGACGCCAGGCCGACGACGACCGAGATGACGACGGCGGTGACGACCGCCGCGATCATGAGGCTGGTGACGACGCCCTCTCCGCGGTCGGTGCCGTCGAACGAGCCGAAGTAGAGCCGATCGAGGAAGGGGACAACGTACCCGATCGTCAACACCGTCGAGACGACGACGACGGCGGCGACGAGCCAGAACCCCTCGGCGAATGCGCCGACGGCGATGTACCACTTGCCGACGAATCCGACGGTCGGTGGCAGGCCGATGAGGGCGATCCCGAGGCCGGCGAAGACGGCCGCGACGACGGGCGCGCGGTTCGCCAGGCCGTCGTACTCGTCCATCGTACGGGCGTCGAACCGGATGGCGATGATGCCAGCGACGAGACAGAACGCGCCCTTGACGATCCCGTGGCCGAACAGCTGGATCACCGAACCGAAGATGGCCGTCTCGTTGGCGACCAGCAGGCCGGCGAGGACGAGGCCGAACTGCGAGACCGTCGAGTACGCGAGGACGCCCTTGATGTCGCGTTGCCCGTAGGCCAGCAGGTTTCCGACCAGCAGACTCACGAGCGCGCCGTAGAGCATCCCCCTCGCGATCGTGGGGTTGGCGGCGAGAAAGTCGACGGTGTACACGTCATAGAGGACACGGACGAGCGCGTACACCGCGGCGGCGGGGAGCACCCCCGAGACGAGCGCGCTGACGGGGTCGGTCGCCCTGGCGTGGGTCTCGACGAGCCAGCCGTGGAGGGGGACCAACGCGGCGAGCAGCGCCAGCCCGATAGTCGTGAACACGAACGCGGCGACGACCGCCGGCTCCGTGTGTCCCGTTGCGGACAGCCCCACCGCGAGTCGCTCGTGGTCGCTCGAGCCGCCGAGCCACGCCGAGAGGGCGACCCCGCCGAAGTACGTCGTCGCACCCAGGGTCGCCGTTCGGCGATAGTTCCGGGCGGTGTCGCGGGCCCCAGTCTTCTCGCTACACGCGACCAGCCGGGCCGT
>LKNC01000066.1 GCA_001564255.1 Natrialbaceae archaeon Tc-Br11_E2g1 | reverse complement strand
CGTTGTTGGACTTACTCGGAAACGAAAACCGGAGACGAATACTCAGACTCCTCTCACAGAAGCCCTGTTACGTAACCGAAATCTCCGAGTACCTCGGTGTGAGTCCGAAGGCGGTCATCGAACACCTACGGAAACTCGAGGACGCCGGCCTGATCGAGAGCCGGACCGACGAGAAACGACGCAAATACTTCCACATCGCCCGGAACGTCCGCCTCGAGGTCAACGTCTCCCCGTACGGCTTTGCGAGCAAAAGCGCCTATCCGACGAACAACGGCTTCGACATCACGACCTGTAGCCATCTCGAACTCGAGGTCGACTACGACGACAACAGCGCCCTCGAGGAGTTGCTCTCGACGTTAGAGCGCCTAGAGCAACTCGAGAACGAACTCTCGCTCGCCCAGCGGTGGGTACAAGGTCGGATGTGTGACGTTCTAGATCGGATCTCCGAGAGCGTCGGCGCGGGTCCGGAAAGCCGGATCTACGCGGACCTGCTTGGCAGCCTTCGCGAGGAGCCAAAGGGCGTAGACGAACTGGCAGGCGACGTCAACGTTCCCCGGGAGATCGTCGCCGAGTTACTCGAGACGATGGCGGACGAGGGGGTCGTCCAGCGGACGAAACGAGGGTGGGAGCTCACGACGGGTGGCTAGTTCTATATGTCTCTCGAGAGGCCGTCCCTGAGATCCCGGCCGAAGTAGTACCCGACCACCGACGCGACCAGACCGGCGACGACGCCGATGGCGATGACGGTGGTTCCCGACCCCGCCACGGACAGGATCGGGTTCGCCAGGAAGGCGGTTACCGCGCCGACGGAGATCCCGGCGATAGCGGTCTCGAGGTACCGCCGTCTGCTCGTCAGGAGGCCCACGACGAAGGCGACGGCGAACATTCCGATCGGACGGCCGCCGAAGGGTAACAGGAAATCGCCGGCGAACAGTCCCGCACCGATGGCTCCGAGGAGGGCGAGAAACGCTTTCGGGGCGAAATATTTCGAGAGCGAGAACCGGGAGGTGGTCGACTCACCGCCCGATCGGCCGTCCTCGGTGGGCTCACTCGAGGACCGCCACCACGAATCCGATTCCTCGGTCGGTGGCGTCTCCGCCGGCTCGGTCGCCGATGGCTCGGTTCCGGGCCCGGGCTCGGAGGAGTCGAGGTCCCCGGAGAGGAGACGGTCGGTCTCCTCGAGTAACTCGTCGGTCGAGGGCGTCTCCCGGCTCTCGGTCACCTCCTCGGAGCGATCGCTCATACCCGTGACAACGGCGTGGAGCGTCATGGACCTTTCCCCTGATACGGAAACCAATACCGGAGCGTATAGGGGCCCCGAACCGAATCGTGGGGATATGTCGTGGTTTTCGGCTGGCGCGTTCGCGGTGATCGCCCTCGGCGTTGCGGCGTTTACGTACACGCTTACCACGAACATAGAGCCCCAGCCGGAGTACCCGGTCGTCATGACGAAGACGATGCGACTGATCGGGTTCGCGATCACAACGGCGGCGGTCGTCTTCGCGCTCATCATGTTCGGCTACGCCGGACTCCAGTACGGGTGGTGACACCGTCTGTGGCCAGTAGTTCGATCGCCGCCGTCCGGGCCGTGGTCGCCGTCCCCGGCGTACTCGGCTGGTGAGGGCGGAAGGGCACCTTTCAAGTCCGCCGGGGGGGAACCCCTGGGTATGAATCCAGGCGATCGCGTCCGCGTCGATCGGGCGACACAGCGCTTCGAAGGGGTCGTCCTCCCCTCGAGTACCGACGAACACCTCGTGGTCAAACTCGAGGGCGGGTACAACGTCGGCGTCGACCGTGGGGATGCCGACGTCGAGGTCCTAGAGGAGGGCGTCCACGACGTCGAAGAGGCACAGAACGGCGAGGACGGGTCGGAGATCGAGTTCGACGAAGACCTGCCGACGATCTCGCTCATCTCGACGGGCGGGACGATCGCCTCGACCGTCGACTACCGCACCGGCGCGGTGACGGCCCAGTTCGACGCCGAGGACGTCCTGCGGGCGGTTCCCGACCTCGCCGGCCGGGCGAACTACCGCGGGCGGGTCGTCACCAACATCCTCTCTGAGAACATGACCCCCGAGGTCTGGCAGGACCTCGCACGAGCGGTTTACGAGGAGATCGAAGCCGGCGCGGACGGCGTCGTCGTCATGCACGGCACCGACACGATGCAGTTTTCTGCGAGCGCGCTCGCTTTCACCCTCGAGACGCCGGTCCCGGTCGTCTTCACCGGCTCTCAACGCTCCGCGGACCGGCCCTCCTCGGACAACGTGATGAACGCCGTCAGCGCCGTCGAAGCCGCCAAAAGCGATTGTGCGGAGGTGCTGGTCTGCATGCACGCCTCCGAATCCGACGACGCCTGTGCCCTCCACCGGGGCACCCGCGTCCGCAAGAACCACACCTCCCGCCGTGACGCCTTCGAGACCGTCGGCGCGGAGCCGGTAGGCGAGGTCGACTACGACAGCCTCGAGGTCTCGTTCCGAGGGGAGTACCGGGAACGCGGCGAGGCCGACCTCGAGCTCACCGACGGCCTCGAGACCGAGGTCGAACTGCTGAAGTTCACGCCCGGGATGGATCCCGCCTTCCTCGAGGTCCTCGAGGGCAAGGAGGGAGTCGTCCTCGAGGGCACCGGACTGGGTCACGTCAGCACCGACCTGATCCCCCGTCTCGAGGAGCTGATCGACGACGGCACGACGGTCGTGATGACGAGCCAGTGTCTCGAGGGGCGGGTCTGTGATCGGGTCTACGACACCGGCCGGGACCTCCTGGAGGCGGGCGTGATCGAGGCCGGCGACACGCTGCCGGGAACGGCGAAAGTCAAACTGATGTGGACACTCGCAAACGAGGAGTCGGTCGAGGAGACGATGGAGACCTCGATCGCGGGCGAGTTGACGCGTCGGTCCGTTCCCTGGGAGTAGCGCCGTCGCCCGCCGGGTTCGACAGGGGTGGATCGGACGTCAGCCACCGCTGACCGGCGGGAAAAGCGCCAGTTCGTCGCCAGCCTCGAGTTCGGTCTCGAGGCCGTCTTCCTGGCTCTTGACGTCTTTGCCGTTGCGGAGCACGTTGATCTGAGAGCGCAACTCGCCGTCGTCGTCGAGCACCCGGTCTGCGAGGGCGGGTCGGTCCTCGAACAGTGCGTCCAGGGCCACCCCGACGGTCTCTCCGGGGTCGACGTCGACGGTCACGTGTCGGTCGCCGGCGTGTTCGGCGAGGTCGGCGAACAGTTTCCACTCCATGTGTGGCGTTTTCCGCGGGGGAGCCAAGTAGCTACCGCTCGTGGCGTGATCGCCACGGTTCGCCGAATCGGGGCGGGGAGAACCGACGATACTTAACTCGTGTCGCTCCCGAGCGTGTGTATGGTCGGCCAACGGGTGATCGAGCGGCTTCCGGACAACTGGAAGTGGATCGTCACGACGCGAGCGGCGACCACGCTCGCACTCGCGGTGGCGCTTCTCTCCGTGGCGACGGGTCTGGTCAACATCGACCAGGAAACGGCCGACTACGGTCCGTTCGCGACACATGTCCCACACGCCGTCCAGCAGGCCGTCGGCTTTACAGGCGTGTTGACCGGCTTTCTGATGGTCGTAAGTGTGTTCGCCCTCCGGCGAAGGCTGCGTGCGGGCTGGTACGCGACCCTGCTCTTTCTGCCGGCTACGGCGATTCAGGGGCTGTTACAGTCGAGTCCGTACTCCGTCCCGCTGGTCGGACTCTCGCTCGCGTCGATCCCGCCCCTCCTGCTCACCCGGAGCCGGTTCGATCGGTCGCTCTCGCTCACTACGACCCAGCTGGCAGCGGGTGGCGCACTCGTCGGCGTCCAGCTGTACGGTACCCTCGGGGCGTTCGCCCTCCGTGAACAGTTCGACGGCATCGACCAACTGCTTGATGCGTTCTACTTTACGCTGATCACCTCGAGTACCGTCGGCTACGGCGACATCGGCCCCGAAACGGCCGAGGCCCAGCTCTTTACGATGTCCGTCGTCGTCCTCGGCGTCGCCAGCTTCGGTATCGCCATCGGAGCGCTCGTCGGGCCGGCGATCCAGGCCCGGATCTCGAAGACACTCGGAAAGATGACTGAATCAGAACTCGAAACCCTCGACGACCACGTCCTCGTCCTCGGCTACGGGGACCTGACCGAACCGATCGTGAGCGAACTCGACACCGCGGGCGTCCCGTTCGTCGTCGTCACGAAAGACACCGAGGCGGCCGGCTCTCTGACCGATCGTGCGATTCGGGTCCTCACGGCCAACCCGAGCGACGAGGAGCCACTGCGTCGGGCGAAAATCGAGCGGGCGAACGCGGTCCTCGTCGCGACCGACCACGACGCCGAGGACGCCCTCGCCGTGCTCACCGCCCGGGAGCTCAACCCCGACGTCCGGATCATCACCGCCGCGAACGACCGGGGCAACGTCCGCAAACTCGAGCGCGCCGGGGCGGACGACGTGATCGGGCTGGCCGAACTCGGCGGCCGACTGCTCGTCCGTTCGGCTCTCGACAGCGACGAGTCACCGGTCGTTTCCCGGCTACTCGCCGACGACGTGGAAAACCGAAACGACGACTGAAACGGCTGTGACCGCTACTCCGGGCGCGGTTCCGGATAATCGTGACCGACGACGAGTGCCACGACGTTTACCGCGAGCAGACAGACGAACAGCCCGAGCCTGGCCGCGGAGTCGAGTCCGACGAACATGACCGGAAAGTAAAACACCGGCAGGACGGTCGCGACCCAGAAGGCGATCGCCGTGGCGGTACTACCCACGCTCATCTACCTGGCACATCGCCTCGAGGTCGACGAACGGTCCGCCCCGGGCGGCGATCCAGCTTCCACGGGGGTCCTCGTCTTCCGTCTTCCGGTGGTAGCACACTCGTCGGGACCGCCAGCACACGTGACGGTGACGTGGGCTAACTCCGGGGCCCGGTCGTCGGTGTGGGTATGATCGGTCCGTGTAATATCGTCGCTCATGGTTGAATCCGGGTCGACTGGCAGTGCGTGAATCGAGGACATTGTTATCGACGGCCTACTGGGTGCACCCACGAGGCTGTCGGCGTGTTTCCGTCGGCAGAGCGAGCTCACTCGACTGGAAAAGTGCGAGTAACGTCCCGGGGTGTATGTCTCACCTAGAGAGGGTTACGAGCCACAAAGGCCGGTGAACGGGGAGTAGGTCCGGATTTCCCCTGCTCTCGAGGGTGCCGAGGGCCTCGTACGGATGTCAGATATCGGGTTCCTCGCGTGCCCCGAGTTCGAGATCGACCGTCGTGCGTTCCCGGCCACGGTTGCGGAGCACCTCGAGGCTGATCGTGTCACCCGGCTCGGTCTCGAGGACGAGGTAGGTCCCCAAGGCATGCCTGTCCGGGATCGGCTCGCCGTCGATGGCCACGATGACGTCGCCGCCGACGGGGATCTCCTCACCACGGCGTTCGACGACGCTGTCACTTCCCTCCAGAACCCCCTCGGCAGGCCCGCCGTCCTCGAGGTCCGCGATCAGGATTCCGGACGGCTCCGAAAGGTCGTTTTCGTCCGCGACCAGCCGGTTTACTGGTTCGAAGAAGATCCCCATGTGTGAGTGACGGAACTCGCCGTCGTCGATCAACGACGGGACGACCCTGCGAGTCACTGCAGCCGAGATCGCAAAGCCGATGTTGTCGGTAAAGGGGCTGCCGGCGTTGACGACACCGACGACCTCGCCGTCTAGGTCGACGATCGGACCGCCACTGTTCCCCGGGTTGACCGCGGCGTCGGTCTGGATCGCGTTCGGAAACGAGTACGCCATACCGCCGACGACGTACTCCTCCGGCATCGGGATCGACCGGTTGACGCCGCTTACGATCCCCCGGGTCATCGTCCCCTCGAGGCCGAGTGGGTTGCCGATCGCGGCGATCTCCTGGCCGACGACCGGCTGTCGGTCCGAAAGCGAAAGCGGATCGGCCGCCTCGGGAACGTGGTCGACCTCGAGGACGGCCAGGTCGCTGTGGTAGTCGGTGCCCACGAGGTCGGTGGTCGTCCAGTCGCCGTTGGTGTACTGGAGTTCAATGCCCGCACCGCCACGAACGACGTGTTCGTTCGTCACGACGTGGTCGTCGTCGTACACGAACGCGGAGCCCTGCCCGCCGGTTTCACCCTCCGGTGTCGGAATGCCATGGACCCTGACCTGCGTAACCGCGTCGATCGTCGTCCCGTAGAGGTCGCTGAAGGCCGAGCCGTCCGCCAGGTTCTCCCGGGCGACGCCGGAGTCGTTCGACGTTTCGAAGCCGGTTCCCGCGTGTGGCTCGGTACAGCCCGCGACCGAGCCGAGAATCGCCGTCCCCGCGGCCGCCAGAAACGACCGACGATGCGAACGCGTGTCCTCCATGGAGAGGGGATAGGACGGCACTCACTTGAAGCCCCTCGAAAGGAAAACGTGTTACCTCCACCGCCCGGAGAACGGCACATGACGCTGATTGAGGACGTCCGGGCGCTCCTCGCGACGGGGCCGGTCTGTGACTCGTGTCTCGGCCGTCCGTTCGCCGAACGGAGTTTCGGGCTCACCAACGCCGAGCGAGGTCGGGCACTGCGAACGACCCTGGCACTCGAGGAAGACGAACCGTACGAACCGGACGACCCCGCCGACTGTTGGGTCTGTGAGGGCTACTGTGGGACCGTCGATGCCATCGCCGAGACCGTCGTCGCCGAGCTCGAGGGTGTCGACTTTAGGACCTACCAGGTCGGCAGCAAGGTCCCGCCGTTGCTCGAGGAAAACGAGGCGTTACTCCGCGAGGACGCCGGCCTCGAGGCGGACGTCGGCGAGTCGCTCAAACGCGAGATGAACCGCGAGGTCGGCCGCCGGGTCGGCGCGAAGACGGGCGGGGAGGTCGGCTTCGAACGCCCGGACGTGCTGGCGGTCGTCGACCTCCGGGCGTTCGATCCGCTGGAGGCGATCGGGACGGTCACGAGCCACGCCGTCGATCTCCAGGTAAACCCGGCGTTCGTCTACGGGCGCTATCGCAAACTCGAGCGTGACATCCCCCAGACCGAGTGGCCCTGCCGGGAGTGTGGGGGCAGTGGCGTCCAGCTCGGCGACGACGGGGAGGAACCCTGTGAGTACTGTGGCGGCTCGGGCTATCTGTACGATACGAGCGTCGAGCAGGTCGTCCGCCCACACGTCGTCGAGGCGATGGACGGCGACGAGGGGACCTTTCACGGCGCTGGTCGCGAGGACGTCGACGCACGCATGCTCGGGGACGGTCGGCCGTTCGTCCTCGAGGTCAAACGCCCGCGCGTCCGTCGCCCCGACGTCGCCGCCCTCGAAGCGCAGATCAACGAGGCCGCCGAGGGTGCAATCGAGGTCGAGGGGCTCCGGCTCGCGACCTACGGGATGGTCGAACGCGTCAAAGAACACGACGCGAGCAAACGCTATCGCGCGGACGTCGAGTTCGACGAACCCGTCGAGGAGGCGGCCTTCGAGACGGCACTCGAGGAACTCGAGGGGACGACGGTCGAACAGTACACCCCACAGCGCGTCGACCACCGCCGGGCGGGGCTGACCCGCGAGCGGACGGTCTACGGGATCGACGGCGACCTCTCCGACCCCACCCACGCGGAGGTTCGTCTCCACGGCGAGGGCGGCCTCTACGTCAAAGAACTGATCAGCGGCGACGACGGCCGCACCGAGCCGAGTCTCGCCGGCCTCCTCGGGACGGGTGCGGAGGTGACTGCCCTCGACGTCACCGGCGTCGCCGGGGAGAACGAACCGTTCGAACTCGAGGCGTACTTCGGGGACGAGTCACGCGAGACGTAGGTACCGAAACCGCAACCGTGAGGGCTATCACGCCGGAGTCGTAACCGTCGACTGTGACCTCGAGCGACGACGGCGGATACGTACACGACCCCGCTACGTTCGACGACGACTCGAGCGACGGGGACACGTCGGCCCACGACCGCCATCCGGACGACGTCGACAGGGAATTCGACTGGCGTGGCTGGGTCCTCGTCGGTGTCATCTTCATCGCACTGATCGTCGCCCCGGTCGGCATCTTGCTCGTTCCACCCGACGCCAGCATCTACCGGACCGCGTTGATCGTCCTCCCGCTTTTTCCGGCGCTCGCGCTCGCGCTTACGGCCGTCTGGGCGACGACGCGTCCGTGAAAAAAAGTCGTCGTCCGCCGGATTCGTTTTGCTTTATCCGGTCTGTTCTGATTCCGTCCCGGTATACCGATCCGTCTCAGTGGGTCGCGTCCTCGAGCACCAGGGTGTCGTCCTCGAGGTAGTGTTCGAAGTGGTGGGCGTCGTCTTCGACATCGACGAGGATCTCACTCAGGATCTGTGCGGTGGCGTGGTCGCCGAGGTTCCGCGCGAGTTCGATGCTGTCACGCATCGACTCGACGATCTCCCCGTAGATCTCGAGGTCGTTCTCTAACATCGTCCGAACGTCGTAGACGTCCTCGCCCTCGAACTCGACGGTCGCTCGCTGCTCCAGGTTCGTCGGCCCGGAAACCGGGACGCCGCCGATCGCCTGGGCGCGTTCGGCGATCAGGTCGGCACCCTCCTCGGCGTGCTCGTACGCCTCCTGAGTGAAGAGGTGAAGGTCGCGGAACTCCGCACCCTCGACGACCCAGTGGTGTTTTTTCAGTTGGTGGTACAGTACGTAGGCGTTCGCGAGTTCGGTGTTCAGCGCGTCGACGATCTGTTCGGCCTTTTCTCCCTCGAGTCGGAGGCCGTTCTCCACGACGGTATTTGACTCCTGTCGGACGGTTTTCTGGGTGCTCATCGTATCCGATGGTAGGGTATCTACCCACTTAAATTCTGGCCATGAAAAATATTTCTTTAGTAGTGATAAACTGAGCTTTTTACGCTCACAACTAATATAGTTCAAATTATAAATATATTGGCGAATCGGAACAGATACACGTCAGGCCACAATCGTATTCTCGCCGGACCGTACACTCGAGCATACTATTACTCCAATTATGAGTAAATCTTTTCACCAGCGGGGGCCAACGGAGACGTATGTCAACACTCACACAGCGCGGAGAACGGATCTACGTCGACGGGGAGTGGCTCGAGACCGACCACGCCCTCGAGGTACGCGACCTCGCCGACGGTGGCTCGTTCGCACGGGTCGCCGCCGCGGGGCCGGAGGAGGCGCAAACGGCGCTGGCAGCCGCTCACGCGGTAACGACCGAACTCCGGGAGACGACGGTCGTCGAGCGAGCACGCTGGTGTGCGGAGATCGCCGAGGGCCTCGACGACCGGGAGGAGGAACTGACCGAGGTGATCGTCCGGGAGGCCGGCAAACCGATCGCCTCCGCTCGCGGCGAGGTCGGCGCCGCCGCCGAACGCTTTCGCAGGGCCGCGGAGGAAGCCCGGAACGTGGTCAGCAAAGGCGAGTTCCGCGAGGGCTCGACTGCGGGCCACGAGGGCTGGCAGGCGATCGTCAAACACGAACCGATCGGTACGGTGTTGGCGATCACACCCTACAACTACCCGCTGGCGACGACCGCACTCCAGGTCGCTCCCGCGATCGCCGCGGGCAACAGCGTGCTCCTGAAACCCGCCAGCCGGACGCCCGTCTCGGCGGCGATCCTCACCGACGTCGTCGTCGACGTCGACGGGATCCCGGACGGCGCGTTCAACTTCGTCCCCGGCGAGGCGGACGTGATCGGCGACGTCCTGACGGGCGACGACCGGATAAACTGCATCACCATGACCGGCTCCTCGAGTGCGGGCGAACACGTCGCCTACGAGAGCGGGACGGTGAACCTCCACATGGAACTCGGCGGCAACGCCCCCGCGATCGTCTTCGAGGACGCCGACCTCGAGACCGTCACCGAGGCGTGTGCCCGTGGCTCGTTCAAATACGCCGGCCAGCGCTGCTCGGCCGTCTCGCGGGTACTCGTCCAGGAATCGATCCACGACGAGCTGGTAGAGCGCCTCGAGGGCGAGCTCGCGGCCTGGCACGCCGGTGATCTCTTCGACGAAGGGACGGCCGTCGGCCCCCTGATCAGCGAGTCCCAAGCCGACTGGGTCGAGGAACTCCTCGAGGACGCCCTCGAGAAGGGGGCGGATCTCGTCAGTGGCGGACGCCGTCACGCACCCGACGGAACGCCCGCGGACCTCGAGGAACAGTTCTTCGAACCGACGCTGCTCGCGAACGTCCCCCACGACGCGCGGGTCCTCTCGGAAGAACAGTTCGGCCCCATCGCCGCCGTGACGACCTTCCGTGAGCAGACACAGGCCCTCGAGATCGCCAACGGCTCCGACCTCGCACTCGACGCCGCGGTCTTTACCAACGAGTACGACCGCGCACTCGAGGTCGCCGAACGCGTCGATGCCGGCGCGGTCCGGATCAACGGCCCGCCCTCCCACGGACTCGGGGACGTTCCGTTCGGCGGGAACCGGAACTCCGGTATCGGCCGGGAGGGGATCGACGCCTCGATCCACGCTTTGATGCGCACGAAGAGTATCGTGTTGTAACCGTGGTTTCTTTACTTACTGGCAACGAAACGAGTGAGTGGACAGAATCTGCGGATTTGTGACAGTGTTTGCACCAGAAATCCGCACGGGCGACAGACTGATCCGGAGAACACCATGACGGAGCTGTTACTAACAAACGGGACGGTCGTAACGCAAAACGCACAACGGGAGATCATCACCGACGGCGCGGTGGCGATCACCGACGGTCGTGTTTCAGCTGTCGGTACAGCGGAACGACTCGAGGCGGAAACCTCCTCGGACCGTGTGATCGACACCGACGGCGGCGTAATCATCCCGGGTCTGATCAACGCCCACACACACGTTTCTGACATCCTACTGCGTGGATCGTTCGAGCAGGATCGGGGGCTCTACGATTGGCTGTTCAACGTTAAACAGCCGGCGCTGTTCGAGATGGAGTCCCGGGAGTATGCGATCGCGGCCAAACTCTACTGCATTGAAGCGATCCGTTCGGGAACGACGACGTTCGTCGAAAACGATACAGCACTCGATTGGAGCGATCTCGAACCGACTCGACGGAAACTTGCCGTCTACGACGAGATGGGTGTCAGGAACGTCTACGGTGCCGGGGTCAGGGACCTGGTGGCCGATGATGCCTTCGTCCAGCTGTTTGACGAAATTACCGCTCGCGACGCGGAACCGAGCCATCCTGGCCCGGACACGCTCGTAATCGAGACCGAAGAAGTGACTGATAACGTCGAAGCACTGATCGAGACGTTTCACGAACCGGAGGACCGACAATCCGTCTGGCCAGCACCAGCAACCGTCGCGACGACGACACCGACCGCACTACGCGAGTCGTATCGGCTGGCCGAAAAGTACGACGTGATGACGACCACACACGTGGCGGAAGCGGAAGCTGAACTGGCCGAGCGAGGCGCACTCTCTAGCATCGAATACCTCCGAAACGTCGGGTACCTCGGAAAGCGTGCGCTTTTGGGACACTGCGTTCAAACGAACGAACGGGACGTTCGATTGCTGGCCCGGACGGAAACACCGGTAGTCCACAACTTCCGCGCGAACATGCGGCTTGCTACCGGGTTCGCACCCATCACCTCGATGCTCGCACGCGACGTGACCGTCGGCCTGGGAACGGACAACGCTATTCTGAACGACACGATCAACCCCCTGTCCGATGCGGG
>LKNC01000065.1 GCA_001564255.1 Natrialbaceae archaeon Tc-Br11_E2g1 | reverse complement strand
TGGCCCAGTTCCTCGTCACCGAAGGGGTGAGTTCCATCTCGGCGAACATCGACGCCGTCCGCGACGTCCAACACGAGGTCAAACGCGTCGAACAGAGACTGCTGCTCGACTCGGTTCGCTAACCCGACGGCGTTCGTCTCGACCGGCGGTACAGTCGGCGTCACAACGCAACGGCCGGGACCGATCGCAGTGACCCCGGTGGAACCGTCCCTCGGGGTTGCGAACCGTCGTCGAAACGGCTTTCTCCCGCGCTGTCACACGTTCCCGCATGAACGTGACGTTTCTCGGCACCGGGAGCGCGATGCCGACGGGCGAGCGCTTCCAGACCGGAATCCTCCTCGAGGAAGCGGGTCGAACCGTTCTCGTCGACTGTGGATCGGGCGTTCTCCACCGCCTCCAGCAGTCGGGGGTCGGCTACGAGGACGTCTCGACGGTCTTGCTCACTCACCACCACCTAGATCACGTCGCAGACCTCCTGCCGCTGATGAAAGCCCGCTGGCTCGCCGGGGAGGACCATCTCGAGGTGGTAGGCCCGCGAGGAACGAAGGGACTGGTCGACGGCTTGCTCGAGATATACGACTACATGCAAGACCGTCTCGACCTCCAGGTCCGGGAGGTCGTCCCCGGGGAGTTCTCGGTCGCCGACTTCGACGTCTCGGCATACGAGACACGCCACTCGGTGCCGTGTCTCGCCTACCGTTTCGACGACCGCTTTACGTTCAGTGGCGACAGCGAGGCCTTTGCCGGCCTGGCCAATTTCGCGGAGGGGTCGGCCGTGCTCGCTCACGACTGTTCGTTCCCCGACGACGTCGACGTCTCGAACCACCCGACCCCCGAGAAGTTGGGCCGGGAACTCGCGGGCCACGACGTCGGGCGGGTCTACCTGACCCACCTCTACCCACACACGGACGGCCGCCACACCGAGATGCTCGAGTCGATCGCCGAGTATTACGACGGTGACGTCCGTTTCGCGGAGGATCTACGGACGATTTCGATCGGTCACGCTACCTGATCAGGCTCACCCGCACCGGTGCGCGAAAGGCGACGGCCTCGGTGACGCTGCCGAGCAAGAGCCGCGAGTCCTCCTCACGGCCGTGACTGCCGACAGCGATGTGGTCGACGCCCTCGCTCTCGGCGAACTCGAGGATCTCCCGGTCGGGTCGGCCGACGACGGTTTCGGTGTTCAACTGCGCGTCGTACTCCTCGGCCAGTTCCGAGAGGTCCCCGAAGAGGTCCGCTGCCAGTTCCTCGGCACGGTCGTACCACTCCGTCGAGCCGTGACGTGGCTCGGTCGCGCTGTCGAACTCCACGCCGGCGACGCTGTACCCCGGTTCCGTCGGGTCGATCACGTGCAACGCCGTCACCGTGGTGTCGGGGTTTTCCTCCAGGGCGACCTCGAGTGCGCGACGGGAGAGCGGTGAGCCATCGACGGGGACGAGAACGTGGTCTGCCATATCCGCCAGTACACCGGACGCGGGCAAAAAGGTACGCCGCGATTCCCGACCGGTGAGGGAGGTATACTGTCGAACGAAATCATAGGCGGGTTTTCGCCCGTCAGTATCCCCCGGTCGTTCGATCACGGCTGGATCACTCCTCACCGGTGGATGACCGTTCACCTGTCGACGTCAGTTTGCACACTGTTGTCTACGAGTACGCGTCGGGGCGGAACTCAAACCGGGCCCCGCCCTCGGCGCTCTCGGTGACCCGGACGGCCCACTCGTGAGCGTCGGCGATCCGCGCAGCGACCGCGAGCCCGAACCCGGTGCCGTCCTCGGCGGTGGTGTAGCCACGGTCGAGCACCCGGTCCCGTTCGTCTTCCGGAATGCCCGACCCGTCGTCTTCGACGTAAAAACCCTCGACGACCTCGAGGGGGCCGACTCGGACGGTGGCGTCCTCGCCGCCGTGTTCTACGGCGTTGCGAAACAGGTTCGAAAACAGTTCCCGGAGTCGGGCGGGGTTGGCCTCGAGGTGGCCGTTCTCGACGACCAGTTTCGCCGCGGGTGAGTCGACTTCCCGCCAGGCTTTGCGTGCAACCGCCTCGAGGTCGACCTCCTCGGCGTCGAGGACGAGTTGCCCGTGCTCTGCAAGCTGCAGTAAGTCCTCGATCAGCCGGCGCATGTACTCGGTGATCTCCTCGATCTCGAGCAGTCCCCGTCGCAACTCGCCTTCGAGTTCCTCGCGGGTCGCCCCGGCGTCACCGTCGAGTACCGTCCGGGCGTTCTCGACCTCGGCGCTGAGCAGGGTAAGCGGGTTCCGGAGGTCGTGGGCGACCATCCGACCGTACTGTTCTAGGCGGTCGTTTTGGGCCTCGAGTTCGCGTTCGTACTCTTTGAGTTCGGTGATGTCCTTGTTGATCGCGACGAAGCCGACCGGCTCCCCGTCGTCACCGTCGATCGGGGCGATCGTCTGGTCGATGACGTACCGCTCGCCGTCCGGCCGGCAGTTGACGATCTCACCGCGCCAGGCCTTTCCCTCGAGGATCGTCTCCCAGAGGTCCCGGTAGAACCGCTCGTCGTGCTCGCCGGATTTCAACATCGCCGGCGTCCGCCCGATGGCCTCCCCACAGTCGTACCCCGTCTCCTCCTCGAAGGCGGGGTTTACGTACTCGATTACCCCGTCCGCGTCGGTGATCAAGACGACGTGACCCGCGTGATCGACCGCGTTGTGAAACCGCCGCAGGTCCGACTCCAACTCCCCGACGCGTTCGCTGGCCCGGTAGCGGGCCGTGGCGTTTCGCACCCGACTCGTGAGTACCGCGTACTCCCCCTCACCCCCGCGCCGGACGAGGTCGACGCCGTCTATCGCGTGGGCGTCATCGAAAACCGCGGGCTCGCCGTAGACGATGGTCGGGAGCTGCGAGTCGATCTCCCTGACGGCCTCGAGGACGGCCCGAACGTCGTTTTCCGCCCGTTCCGGAGCGTAGATCAGACAGTCGTAGCCGCCGTCCTCGAGGGTGTCGAACGCGGTCTCCGGGGCTCTCTCGACTGTCACCTCGAGGTGATCGTGGCGGGTTTCGATCTCGGCTGGCGCGTCCGCACTCGCCCGTTTCTCCCCGACGTAGAGTACCCTGATCCGTTCGGGATCAGCGACGACGCGTGACCCTCCCGATCCGCCGTCGTCCTCGACGAGGGACCTATCACTCCGGTCCATTGTCTACCCGTTGAACGTCCTACACTCTATTCCTTACGCTCTGTGGTGCCCGGACTCGGTCCGGCCTCCCCCGGAGCCGTGACGATCGGCCACGCGGCTCGAGTCCGCAACTGCTACTGGTAGAAGTACCCCGCAGAGGAGATCACGTCGCTGCCGTCGTCCTCGATTTTCTCGATGGCGTTCTCGAAGTCGACCATGCGGATGTCGGTGCGGTCGTCGCGGATAGCGAACATGCCGGCTTCGGTGGCGACGCTCTCGACTTCCGCCCCGGAGTAGCCCTCGGTTTCCTCGGCGAGGGCCTCGAAGTCGACGTCGTCGCCGACGCTCATTCCGCGGGTGTGGATCCGGAAGATCTGTTGGCGACCGTCGCCGTCGGGTTCGGGGACCTCGATGAGCCGATCGAAGCGGCCGGGCCGGAGGATGGCCGAATCGAGCATGTCAAAGCGGTTCGTCGCGGCGATGATCCGGACCTCCCCGCGGGGCTCGAAGCCGTCCATCTCGGAGAGGAGTTGCATCATGGTCCGCTGGACCTCTGCGTCGCCGGACGTTTTCGACTCCGTGCGTTTCGCGGCGATGGCGTCGATCTCGTCGATGAAGATGATAGCCGGTTCGCGTTCCCGGGCCATCTCGAACAGGTCGCGGACGAGCCGCGAGCCCTCGCCGATGAACTTCCGGACGAGTTCCGAGCCGGCCATCTTGATGAACGTGGCGTCGGTCTGATTCGCGACGGCCTTCGCGAGCATCGTCTTGCCCGTTCCCGGCGGCCCGTAGAGCAAGACACCGCTTGGCGGGTCGATGCCGACCTCTTCGAACAGTTCCGGCTGGGCGAGTGGCTGTTCGACGGCTTCCCGCACCTCACGGACCTGTTCGTCGATCCCGCCGATGTCCTCGTACCCGACGGCCGGACTCTCCTCGATCTCCATCGACTGGGCGCGCGCGTCGGTCTCGGCGTCGAGGATCTGCTGGATACCAAAGGAATCGTTGACCGCGACGCGATCCCCCGCCTCGAGGCGGTCGAGTAGCTGCGGGGAGACGTCGGTCAACACCTCCTGGTTGTTCCCGTGTTGTTTGACGACGACCTCGTCGTCGATTACGTCCTCGACGGTCGCGATGTACAGCGAGGAACTCTTCAGCGCCGCGTTTTCGCGCTTGGTTCGGTCGAGTTGCTCCTGGAGACTCCGCCTTCGCTCCTGAGCGGTCTCGAGTTGCTCGGTAAGCTGGTCGTGGACCGTAAGGATCTGTTCGAAGTGGTCTCGAAGGGCCTCGAGGCGTTCGTCGTCGGGCATGTCCGGGTCGATGTCGCGACGAGGACGGTCGGGTAGAGAGGGGCTACGGGACATCCTGATGTAGGCGCTTACGCAGTGGACGATAAATGTGCCTTTGGGTCCCGGACGGTATTCGTCACTCGAGTAGCGCCTCGAACTCCTCGAGGCGGCGCCCGTAGGTCTCGAGGGCGCGTTCGACGGGTTCTGATGAACTCATGTCGACGCCGGCGATCCGGAGGAGTTCGAGCGGGTACTCACGGGAACCCCGTCGGAGGAACTCGAGGTAATCGGCGGCCGCGTCCTCGCCGTCTTCTTCGATGTTCTCGACGATGGCGAGTGCCGCGGAGATGCCCGTGGCGTACTGGTAGACGTAAAACGCCCGGTAGAAGTGGGGGATGCGCATCCACTCGCGGGCGATGCGGTCGTCGACCGCGGCGGGCTCGTAGTACGTTTCCTTTAGCCCGCGATAGAGCTCGTCGAGTCGGTCGGCCGTCAACGGTTCGCCGGCTTCCTCGAGTTCGTGAGCCTCGTGTTCGAACTGCGCAAAGAGGGTCTGACGGTACAGCGTCGAGCGCACGCGCTCTACGAACTCGTTCAGAACGTGCCGGCGGAACTGCTCGTCCTCGACGGTCTCGAGTAAGTGATTCGTCAGCAGGGCCTCGTTGACCGTACTCGCGACCTCGGCGACGAAAATCTCGTACCCCGAGTAGACGTAGGGCTGTTCTTCTTTGGTCAACTCCGAGTGCATCGAGTGGCCCAGTTCGTGAGCCAGCGTGTACATCGAGGAGATGTCGTCCTGGTAGTTCATCAGGATAAACGGTTGGGTGTCGTAGGTTCCCCCGGAGTAGGCACCCGACTGTTTGCCCGCGTTCTCGTAGACGTCGACCCACCGGGACTCCAGACCCTCCGCGACACGGGACTGGTACTCCTCGCCGAGTGGCGCGAGTGCGTCGACGATGTACTCACAGGCTTCGTCGTACCCGACGTCGGGGCCCTCACCGCCCGTTAGTGGCATGTAAATGTCCCACATCCGTAACTCGTCGACCTCGAGGGCCCGGCGTTTGAGTTCGGCGTGGCGGTGGAGTTTCTCGAGGTTGTCGTCGACGGTCTCCACGAGGGTGTCGTAGACGTCCACGGGGACGTTCGGCCCGTCGAGGGCGGCCTCACGGGCGGTGTCGTAGTTTCGTGCCCGGGCGAGTTTGACGTCGGCTTTCACGCTGTTCTTGTAGGTCGTCGCGACCGTGTTTCGCATCGACTCCCACTCGTCGAAGTAGGCCTCGTAGACGCGCTGGCGGAAGTCCCGGTCGGGTCTCTTGAGGAGGTTGACGACGTTGCTCTGGGTGATTTCGACGCCTTCACCGTCTCGATCCTCGACGGTTGGGAACTCCATGTCGGCGTTCGAGAGCATGTTGTACACGTCCCCCGTCGCCCCCGTGACCTCACCCAGATCCGCGAGCAAGGCCTCGACTTCCGCCGAACGGGTGTGGGGTTTCATCCGCAACACGTCGCCGACGTAGTGGTCGTAGGTCTCGAGGTCCGGTTCGGCCTCGAGGAACGCCTCGAACTCCTCGCGGGTGAGCGACTGGAGTTCGGGTTCGATGAACGAGGCCGCCGAGTTCGCGTCGGCAGCCAGCGACTGTGCCCGGGCGAACATCGCCTGACAGGCCTGGTCCGTCGTGTTCTCGTCGCTTCGCATCCGGGCGTAGGAGGCGACCGTCGACACCTCACACATCAGTTCGTCACGAAGGGTGAGCACCTCGAGTACCGTCCCCGCGTCCTCGACGGCCCGCCCCTCGTAGGCGGCGAACTCCTCGATTCGATCCGTCACCGTCTCGTAGGCGCTCTCCCACTCCTCGTCGGTCGCGTAGACGCTCTCGAGGTCCCACTTGTACTCCTCGTCGATCTCGGAACGCTCCGGTACGGAACTCATGGGCTCCCGTTGGCGGCGCAGAAAGCTAAACGTTGGCAACGCCACAATCCGTTTCGGGGTCCAGGCTTTCGATACGTCGATTCGGGCGTCGTCTCCCACCGAACACCGTCCCGTTCGGAGCCCCGACGGCCCGCCCGCGCGAACCGGGGCCGACCCGACCGACACACGGTTCTGGAGGGCCTCGAGGTGGTAGACGGCCCCCCGTCGGCTTTCGGATAGCTCCCTCCGGCGTTTTCAGACCTCCTGACATCGGGAAAGGACTTTGGTTGTGGCAAGATACCACCCCGTATGGGAGAGCGCAGACGCTACGAGTTCGAGGGTGTGAGACCGGCGATCGACGAGGAGGCCCACGTGAGCCGCGAATCGACGCTGATCGGCGACGTGACCGTCGAGGCGGACGCGAGTATCTGGCCCGGGGTCGTCTGTCGGGGCGACGTCGGCCCGGTCGTGGTCGGGGAGTCGACTCACGTCGGGGACAACGCGACGTTACACGCCTCGAGACTCGGCGAGCGAGTGATGTGTGGCCACGGCGCGGTGTTGAACGAGGCCGTCGTCGGGGACGGCGCGCTCGTGGGGTTCAACGCGACGCTCAACTCCGGGGTCGAAGTCGGCGAGCGGAGCATCGTCGCGTCGGGCACTACCGTCCCGGAAGGCTACGCCATCCCACCCGAATCGTTCGCCCGGGGCGTTCCGGCCACCGTCACCCCTCTCGAGGAGACGACGATCGACCCCGGGGAGATCTTCGAGGAACACTCCTCGGGTGCCTACACCAACCTCGCACAGCGCCACGGGGCGCTGTTCGAGTGATCCTGGCTCGCCACGACTCCAGAACCTATAACGCCCAGGGGACCGGCGTTACACTATGTTCGAGACCCCGACCCAGCGACGGCTCGTGATCGTCATCGTTCTCTCGGCCGCGGTCCTCTTCGTGGCGTTTCGTGCGTATATTCCGCTGGGTGTCATGTTCCTCGTCTTCCCCGTCCTCTTTTTCGCCACGTTGCTCACCGTCGTCTATCTGCTCGCTCGAGCGTCCCAGATGGTGTGGTAAGACGGGACGGCTTCCCTTGACGGCGGGAACCCGGCTTGGGCCGGACGTGAACCGAACGGGGGGCGGGATGTCGTACCCGAACACCGTCGCCGATCCCTCGGTCGGCCGGATGAACTCAGGCGGGAGGGCGATCGTCGCCGTCTCCCCGGCTCCGTTCGGCCCGAGGAACCAGAACACCCCACCGGAGTCGACGGTCAGGCCCGCGCGTCTCGATCGCGGCCATCGCCCTCAGAATCCGAACGCGATCTCGCCTTTACAGTCGCTGCAGTACTCGGCCATGTGGCCGTCGATCCGGTCCATCGTCTGCTCTGGGAGTTCGTCTTTCATCTTCTCGATCATGGGGACGCTCGCGAACTCCTTCCCACAGTTCCGGCAGGGGAACATCTCGACCTCGTAGACGGTCGTCCAGGCGTCGCCGTCGTTGTACTCCGGGAGCAAAGAGAGGTCGAGGCCGGTTTCCATCGTGATCGCCGACTCCGCACAGCCGTCCTCACAGAGCCCACAGTTGACACAGCGTTCGTGGCTGAAGCGTAGTTCGCCGTCCTCGTCGGACTGTTGGATCGCGCCGGTGGGACACAGCTGTGTACACGTCGGGGTGAACGCACACGCCTCGTCGACGCCCATTATCCCAAAGCCCTCGAGGCCGCGGATGACCTCGCGGTCGGGGTCGGTGTACTCTAGGATCTGGCGGATGCTCTCGAGCGACCAGACGCGGTTGCCGTACTCGGGGAGGCGGTTACCCTGGCCGAGCGAGTGGCCGGATGCCTCGTGTTCGCCCGCGGGGACGGGGGTGTCCTCGAGTTCGAGGACGGCGAACGTCGAGAGCGCCTCGACGAACTCGCCGGGGTCTTCGGGGTCGGGTGCGAAGAACTCGACGCGCTTTCCGAGTCCGAGGTCGGCCGTCGCCTGGTTGAGTCGGCTGACGAGCTGTGCTTTCGGGTCCGGCCCGGAGTGGAGACACTCACCGCCACAGCCGACGATGGCGACGCCGTCGGCACCGGTCGCGAGCGCGTGGAGGACGTGTGCCTCCCCGACGGTGTCGGTACAGTTGACCCGAACCGGGAGGATCGGCGGGAACTCCAGGTCCTCCTCGCCGCGGGCTACCATCCGGCCGAAGTTCAGGAGGGCGCGTTCTGCCTGTTCCGAACAGACGAACGCGACGAGCTGGGTCTCGATCGCGGGTTCCGTTCGGTCGAGGATCCCCCCCTCCGGTTCGGTGTCGACCAGCGCCTCGACCTCGCGGGCGATTCGCTCGTTCGACCGGTCCTCGAGGCTGACCGCGCCGGTGGGACAGGAACTCGTACAGGCCCCACAGTTCAGACAGGCCGCCTCGTCGAAGCTGACGTCGTCTACCTGGGGACGGAAGACGGCGTCGTGTGGACAGGCATCCGAACACCGGGTACACCCCTCCTGGCCACGGGCACCGGAGGCACAGACGTCCATGTCGAACTCGAGGTGGGAGGGTCGGTCGTCGATCTCGAGGAGGTTGCTGACCTTCGAGATCGTCGCCAGGTTCGCGTCGGTGTGAAAGCCGATCTTGCCGCCGATCGGGCCCTCGCCGCCGGGGTAGACCACCTGATCGAAGGTCTCGGTTCGGGTGACGCCCTCGAGGTCGATCGCGTCGGTGGGACAGACGTCGACCCACTCGCCCTCGGGCGCGCCGGGGTCGATATCGACGGGCGCCGCCGTGACGTAGCCGTCCGGACCCTGTCGGACACACTCCATACAGTCGATACAGTCGTCGGTGACGCGGGCGACGAGGGTGAGTTCGTACTCGCCGATCGACCCTTCGGTGTCGGCGACCCGGCCGCGTTCGACGTCGACGCCCTCGAGGTCGACGCCGACACCCTCGAAGTCCTCGCCGTTTGCGATCAGCGTCACGTCCGCGCTGTCGGGCAAGGCGGCCGCGAACTCGGCGTCACCGACGACGGCGACGGAGTTGCCGACGTCGACGTCGACGCTCCCGCGGTCGCCGTCGTCTAACCCGGCGCTGGCGGCCGAGACCAGCCGCGCGGTCTTCTCGGTCGCCGCGTCCTCCTCGTGGATCCAGCCCGCGCCCTCCCGCTGGTCGACGAACGTGACGGTCGCGTCGGTCTCCCGTTCGATCCGCTTTATTTTCTCCTGGGCGGCCGGGGCCGGACAGGTCGCGATCACTTCGTCGAGTTCGCGCCCGTCGGCCAGTTCCTGGAGATCGCCCAGGGTTTCCTCACCACACAGCAGGTCCGAACTGGCGGCGATATCGACGCCGTCGATCCGCTCTCTGGCGGTGTCGAGGTCGATGTTACACGTGTCGGCACAGGAACAGACGAACGCGCCGACGTTTGCGTCTTCGTTCATGACTCGTTCCCTAACACCTTTGCCTCCAGGGCCATCAACGCCTCGGTTACGGGCCCGGTTTCGGGACTGTAACTGGCTCGAGTGAAACCCGATTCAGTTACGTAGCCGGGGCTCTCGTCCGAATCGGGGTGGGTTCTACCTGTGGGAAAAACGGCCCGCGAATCAGTCGGTCCGGACGCCCCCTTCCCGGAGACTCTCGGCGATCCGGGCGACCCAATACAAGTAGATTGAAGTTACTCCAAGTATCGATTATCCATCGATGGAAGAGGACACCGGTCCCGGACCGAGCGGGGCGGACGGATCGCGGGCGGCGTCGCCCCCACGTACCGAATCGCCGTTCGGGGAATCGGCACCCGAACGGTGTCGAGGATCGCCAGGAACCGTCTATCTCGTCGGCGCCGGCCCGGGCGACCCCGACTTGCTCACGGTCCGGGCGCGATCCCTGATCGAAACCGCCGACGTGATCCTCCACGACGCGCTGGTCCGCAGCGCAATGATCGAGAGCCTGCCCCACCGTGCGGAAATCGTCGACGTGGGGAAACGCGTCGAGTACAAGACGCCCCAGTCGGAGATCAACGACCTGCTGGTCGAGTACGCCGAGGCCGACAACGCCGTCGTCCGGCTGAAAGGCGGCGACCCCTTCGTCTTCGGCCGGGGTGGGGAGGAAGCCCAGCACCTGACCGACCACGGTATCCCCTTCGGAATCGTCCCCGGCGTCTCGAGTGTCATCGCCGCCCCCGGCGTCGCCGGTATTCCGCTCACCCACCGAAACGTCTCCTCGAGGTTTACGGTCATCACGGGCCACGAAACGCCTGACAAAGCGGAGAGTGCACTCGACTGGGACGCTATCTCCGCGGCCGTCGAGAGCGGCGGGACCCTGGTCATCCTCATGGGGGTACGCACCCTCGAGCGTAACGTGACGGCGTTAGGCGAGCGCGGCGTCGACGGCGGGAAACCCGTCGCGCTCGTCCAGAAGGCGACCTGGGACGACCAACACGTCGTCGAAGGGACACTCGAGACGATCGTCGACCGCGTCGAGGAAGCGGACGTCTCACCGCCCGCGACGGCCGTGATCGGCGACGTCGCCGAGATCAGAGACGATATCGACGCACAACTCACGCCGTTCGAACCCGTCTGATGCTCCCGCTCTTTCACGACTTCGAGGGCCGACGGGTCGTCATCGTCGGCGGCGGTCCCGTCGCCGTACGGAAAGCCCGAACCTTCGGAGAGGAAGCCGACGTGACCGTCATCGCCCCCGAGTTCCTCGAGGGCTTTTCCGACCTCGAGTGTACCCTGGACCGTCGGGCACTCGAACCCGGCGACGCCCCCGAGGTCGTCGCCGACGCCGCCCTCGTCGTGCCGGCGACCGACGATCGGGCGCTCAACGACGCCATCGAACGGGCCGGAGACGAGGCCGGCTGTCTGGTAAACCGGGTCGACCGCCGCGGCGACGTCGTGACCCCTAGCCGGGCACGGTCCGAGGAGGTCACGATCGCCATCTCCACGGGCGGGTCCAGTCCCGCCACGTCGAAGTACCTCCGAAAACAGATCGAGCCGTTGCTCGAGCGTGTCGATCCGATGGTCGCTCTCCAGGCGGAACTCCGCGAGGAGTTACGGACTGCCGACGGAGTTCCCCCCGGGAAACGCCGGGAGGCCCTGTGGGCGGTCCTCGAGGACGGGGACGTCTGGACGTGTCTCGAGGACGGCGATCTCGAGGCCGCCCGCGAGCGGGCGCGGGATCTGATCGGGACCCTCGAGTGAGGATCCAGTTGTGGTAGTCCAACCTAGAGTGTGAAAACCTGCTTTCGGTAGCACAAACAAAATTGTTTTTACGCATCGGACGAACGGTACGGGTAATGCCCAAGGTAGCCCTGCCACACGACGCGAAGGCCGGACCGACGAAACCGGAGGTCCGGGCGGTGACACTCGGGAAACTCGATTTGGGACCGACCGACCACTTCGTCGACGTCGGCTCCTGTACCGGCTCGGTCACCATCGAGGC
>LKNC01000064.1 GCA_001564255.1 Natrialbaceae archaeon Tc-Br11_E2g1 | reverse complement strand
GGCGTCTCGACGATGACGATATGGGAGTCGGTGATCGAACAGTCGTGGACGTATCCGGGGCCGGCCGCCGGTACGGTAGCGACGTGGGTCCGGCCGGCACGCCCGGACGGGATCCGGTAGAAGTGGTAGTTCGGAGCGCGCCCGAACTCCGTACTGTAGCCGATCGTTTCCCCGCGAGCGGGATCGACCCGGAGGTGGGCCGTCGCCAGGTGTTCCGGAACGTCGTCGCGCCAGCGAAACTCACCGCGGGTCTCGAGCGTTACGGGATCGAACGCGATCCGCCGCGGTGCCTCGGTGAGCGCGACGAAGTGTTCGCCGAGTTTGGCGACGTGGACGTTCGCGTTGTCGGTCGACTCGGGCGGTCCAAGCGCCCGCAGCCACTCCAGGGTCCGGCGCAACGACCCGCCGCCGGTTGCGAACTCCGCCGCGCCGTGGCCGGAGTCGGCGGCCGCGTACGCGTCGGTCCGCAGGAACCGGTTGGTGTAGGAAACGGTCCCCTCTGTGAATCCGTACCGGCGGAGCATCGCCAGCCCGTCGAACCAGTGGGTCGCGCGCTCGCCGCCGAACTCGAACCGTCCCGGTCCGTTCCGGATGAGCGCCCCGGAGAGCCACGACGGGACGGTGCCATCGATCGGCAGCTGTCGGTCGGCGTACTCGGTGTCGACCGTTCGAAACCCGAGTTCGTAGGCGCGATCGGTTGCGTCTGACATACTGTCCCATCGGGTGGACGGCAGATCAATCCGCGGGAAGGGGAACCGCCCTAACAGGCCGATGTCGCGGCCCCGTACCCGATCTCCAGCGGTGTGCCGGATACCGCCCCCGAGACCCCACCCGGAGACTATCGCCTGGGCAGCACCTGCCCCCAGACGTGCTTTTCCAGTAGCCTGACCGTCATCGGTCGGTCGACCTCGAGACAACAGGACAGCCGCGGGTAGCCAAACCGGACGGCACCCCTGTCGTGCCAGTGGACCGGCTCGGGTGCCGGGTCGACCTCGACGGTACAGGTCGCACACAGTCCCCGTCCTCCGCAGTTGAGCGTCGACGAGACGGTGCCGTACACCGAGAACCCCTCATTACGGAGGGCGTCCCGAAGCGTCGTTCCGCGTTCGACCGTGATCGTCGATCGGTCGCCGTCGTCGATCACGGTGAGGTCGATCCCCTCGCTCACGGCTGCCCCGTTCGATCGGTGTGTTGGCCCCAGAAGCCGGGGTACTTCTCGACGACCAGGTCGTCCTCGACGCGAAGCTGACAGGCGAGCCGGAGCCCGGAATCGACGCTGTGGGGCGGGGTCGCCAGTCGAAGCCGTTCTCGAGGCCCGGGCTCGCCCACCTCGCCGGACACCGCAACGGCACAGGTTCCACACGTCCCCAGCCCCCGGCAGTTGAGCGTGTCCGCCCGGCCGTTGTGCGGTGACTCGTCCGCTCGGAGGAGAACGTCCCGGAGCACTGTGCCTCGTTCACACTCGAGTTCCCGACCGCGAACGGTAACCGTTGGCATGGGGAACGTTCGTGCGTCGAGTACAAAACCGCACTGCCATACTACCCGCCCGGAACGAGCAACACGAGGCGACCACGCGGTCGCGAGCAGGTTTCGGCGAGTGTACGCTCTGCGATCTCACGGGCCACGACGACGGCCGTAACCGTCGGTCGGTCACACCTCGAGGCACTCGCCGAGTTCGGGCGCACTCGCCGTGAACCCGTCGGCACGCAACTCCTCGGCGAAGGCCCCACAGCGGTCGCCGTGGTTTATCAGGATCTCGGCGTCGCGGTAGGCCTCGAGGAACTCGAGCAGGCCCTCGCGGTCGGCGTGTGCCGAGAAGTCGTACTGTTCGACCCGGGCGCTTACGGGCATCACCCGCCCGTCGATCTCGGCGCTGCCGGTCTCGAGTAACTCCCGGCCGGGGGTGCCCTCGACCTGGTAGCCGGTCATGGCGATCTTGTTGACCGGATGGGAGCGAATCTCGGGAATGTAGGTCATCGCGGGACCGCCATGGAGCATCCCGCTGGTGGTGACGATGACGGTGTTTTCGGCGGCGATCCGTCGCCGTTGTCCGTCCCGGCCGTCGACGAAGCGGGCGTTGCCCTTCGCCCGTCGGAGCAAGTCGGGATCGCGCAAGAACGGACGGTTTCGCTCCCGGAGGAACAGTTCCGTGACGCGTTTGCCCATCCCGTCGACGTAGCATTCGAGGTCGTAGTTCTCACAGATACAGAGCACTTCCTGCGTGCGCCCGATGGCGAAAGCGGGGACGACGACGGTGCCACCCTCGTAGATCGTTTCCCGAAGGCTCTCGGCGAACTCGCGTTCGATCCCGTCTCGAGGCGGGCGGGTGACGTCGGCGTAGGTGCTCTCACAGATCACGACGTCGGCGTCGGGGCGGGCGGTCGTGCCCGAAAGGAGGTTCTGCTCTTCGGTGTGGAAGTCGCCGGTGTAGAGCAAACGCGTCCCCCCATCGGACCGCGTCCGATCGCTCGCGGGGCTCCGTCCCGCGCTGTCGATCAGCACGTGTGCGCTGCCGGGGACGTGTCCCGACTCGAAGAAGGTGACCTCGTAGCCGCCGGCGACGAAGGGCTCGCCGTAGCCGTGAGTCTCAGAGACCTGGCTCACCCGTGCCAGTTCGGCCTCGGTGAACGGGCAGTCGTAGGTCCCGCCGTGAAGCTTTAGGGTATCTCGAGCGAGCACCCCCGCGAGGTCGGCGGTCGGCGGCGTCCAGTGGATCTCCGGGCGGGCATCCCCCGAGAGCAGGGAGGGGAGGGCGCCGACGTGGTCGAGGTGGCCGTGGCCCACGACGACCGCCTCGGGGTCGCCCGCGTCGAGTGGGTACATCGGCGGGTTGCCCGAATCCATCCCGCAATCGAGCAACAGTGTGTCGTCGACGAGGATCGCACTCCGGCCGATCTCGCCGGCACCGCCGAGAAACTCGATCTCCATTACCACCTCTCACCGCTCGATGGCTTTTCCTCCATCGGTTCTCAACTCCCGCTCCCGCGTTCTTCGGTGAACGCGAGCAAGTAGACGTCGAGGACGTCGGCGGGCCAGCTCGGGCGATCGGTCATTCCCCGAGTGCCCAGGATCCGGTCTCGAGGCGCTCTCTCCCCGGCCCGTCGGGGATCGCCTCGAGTGCCTCCCGGGCGGACTCGAGGTAGGCCTCGAGGGGGTCGTCGGCCGCGATCACCCGCTGGCGCTCTCCACGGAGCGTGGCCGCGAGCGTCTCCCGGGCGTCGACGTCGGGTCGGTCGGCCGCGAACGTCATGGCCATCGTCACCGACGCCCCGTAGGTTCGGGCGGCCCCGGCGACGTCCTCGAGGTCGGCGACTGCGGCACCGAGTGCGCCGGCCGTGCCGAGGAGGATCGCCCGCGGGTTCGGGTGATCGTTCGGCTCGGAGCCGGGATCGAACAGCCTTTCGGCGAGCGCCCGGGAGCCCACGGTGAGGTGTCGATAGCAGGCGAGTTTGCGTTCGTCCGGGAGCGTCGAGTCGTCGAACGCGCTGTAGGCACCCGCCTGGAGGGAGTCACTCGCCAGGAGGGCCCTGTCGCGCTCCCGGGAGGTGCCGTGTGTCTGCTCGAGGAGGTCGTCCCGGAGACGGAGATATCCCGCGAGAAAGCCCACGGCGGTCGCCACCTCCCGGTAGACGGGGTCGGACGGTGTCTCCCCGACCCGCCCGATCGTCCGGACCAGCGCGAGCGGCCGTTCGAGTTCGAGGTCGACGCTGACGCCGAACGTCGACAGCGACGACTCGAGGCGGTCCCCCACGATGGCGGTGTCCCTACTCGGTTTGCCGTCCTCGAGCCCGCCGACGGTGCCGTCCTCAGCCATGGGTCCCCTCGAGCGTGCCGATCCCCTCCTCGACGACGGGGTAGTCGACGCCGTCCTCGAGGACGTCGTCGATAACCCGGTCGATCATCGTTCCTTTCAGGTCGGTGAGATCGGTCGACCGTCCCACCGTGAGCTGGCGAACCCGGGCGCCGTCGAGGGTCGTGAGCAACAGCTTCGCCACCTCGGCGGTGTCGTGGTCGCGAAACTGGCCGGCAGCGATGCCGTCGTCGAGTATCGACTCGAGGGTCGCCTGAAGGCGGTCGTCGCTCTCGCGTAACTGCTCGCGAAACCGGTCGTCGTAGGGGGCCTGGGCGCGCAACTCGAGTAAGGCAGTGTGGAAGGCCTCGCGGTCGTCTGCAGGTTCCTCGAAGTACCAGTCGACGAACGTCGCGAGACGGACCGCCGGGGGCCGGTCGCCGACCTCGGCCAGCCGTCGCTCGAACCGCTCGAGTAAGTACCCGAGGAAGTCGGCGACCAGATCGTCTTTCGAGTCGTAGTGATAGAACAGCCACGACTTGCTCTTTGGCGTCCGGTCGGCGATGGCTTGGGCCGTCAGGTCCGTATAGCCGTGTTCACACAGTGCCCCGTAGGTCGCTGTCATGATCTCCTCGCGGGCGGTCGTGTCCGTCACTGACTGACCGGTTAGTCAGGAACGGATTTAGCTGTTGGGGTCGAGGCCGGGCCCCATCACGGGCGCTCCTCACGATACCGGCGGATCCCGAACCGATCGTAGCCGCCGTAGGCGACCTCGAGTGCGCCCATCCACCAGTTCCACCGGGCCGCGGGCGTCCCGTCGGGGGCGTCGGCCAGTTCCTCGAGGACGACGTCGTTTCGCAACTCGACGCCGACGTCCGCCTCGTAACGCCCCGAGTCGTGGAGGTCGACGGCCCCCCTGACCACGACGCGGGACTCACTCCGTGTGCCGCCGAACTCCCGGCGAAGACGCAACTCGAGGCGGCCTGGATCGAGGGTCACGGACGGGCGTACATCGCCGACGTACTTGAGTGTACTCGAGGGGGCGTCGACCGTGATCCCGGCCGGAGATCTTCCGGAAAATATGTCGATAACCTCTCCGGGTCCTTGCGGAAGTGGCCATAGTTGATCTGACGACGGAGTTTATCCGGGGATGATCGCTACCCGGGGTACGGATGGACGTCACCTACACGCCGATCGGGCACGTTCGCTCACCACACGACTCCCCCGCGGACGTCACACGCGAGAACGCACGGGAGACCACGGGTGAGATCGTCCTCGAGGACGCCTACGAGGCCGGCCTCGAGGGTCTCGAGGAGTTCTCTCACGTCGTCGTCTTCACCCATCTGGACGAAGTCGAGGAACACCGTCTCACCTCGAGACCGCCACACGCCACCGACCTCGAGGTGGGCGTGTTCGCCACCCGGAGCCCACACCGGCCGAACCCCATCGCTCAGACCGTCCTCGAGGTACGCGGCCTCGAGGGGACGACGCTTACCGTTCGGGGGCTCGACCTCCTCGATGGCACACCCGTCCTCGACCTGAAACCGTACGTTCCGGCGGTCGACGACGACGAACTCTCGATCGGCTGGCTCGAGTCCTGACACGGTCCGGCGTCCGGGACGGTTCCGGTTTTAGTTTGGCATCTATTCGTCGAAAACAGGGCCCCGAGACGGGTAAATCCCGTCTCTGTACTCTACGGCCCGACGGCTCACTCCCTTCGAAGCGCTTTTGAGCAGTCCGGAGAAAGCCGACGTATAATGCTCGAGCGGGAGCGAATCATCGAAATCGTCGTCGCCGTCTCCTCGGTCCTGTTGATGATCGGCGTCATGATCGGGATCGGCACCAACTACGTCGGCGAGAACGGCTACCTCACCGAAGAAGGCGGGACGATGCTCGTGGGTTCGATCATCGGCTTTATCGTCCTCCTGACGCTCGTCGGCGTCGGGCTGGCGTTCGCGCTCAACGACCCCGAAGCGGGCCTCGAGGACGCGGAAGGTCAGACGGCGTGACCTCCGTCTTGGCGTAAACAGCGAGGGCTTCGACACCCACCTTTTTACTCTGTCGACCCACTCGCAAAAAGCTGTCTGGCGAGAGCTTCCGCTCTCGCTGACCGTCGTCTCGCTCACATCGTTCGCTCGACGAGAGATCAAAAAACCCGCTCACATCTCGCGGCTCAGCCGAACAGCGCTCGAGCGTCCTCGAGGGCTTCACACAACACGTCGATTTCCTCTTTCGTATTGTAGATGTAGAAGGAAGCACGCGCGGAGGCCGCAACGCCGAGTTTGTCGTGTAGTGGCTGGGTACAGTGATCGCCCGCCCGGACGGCGACGGCGTGGTCGTTCATGATCGAGGCGAGGTCGTGGGCGTGGGTCGACTCGAGGTTGAAACTCACGAGGCCGCCACGTTCGGGGCCGGGTTCGGGGCCGTAGATCTCGACGTCACCGTCCTCTTGCAGGCGTTCGTAGGCGTACGCCGCCAGTCGCTCCTCGTGTTCGCGGACCCGATCCATCCCGATCTCCGCTAGGTAGTCGACGGCGGCGTGGAGACCGACGGCCTCGGCGATGGGGGGCGTTCCGGGTTCGAACTTCCAGGGGAGTTCCGCCCAGGTGGAGTCCTCGAAGGTGACCTTCCGAATCATGCCACCGCCGTAGAGGTACGGGTCCATCCCCTCGAGGATCGATTTCTTGCCGTAGAGGCCGCCGATGCCGGTCGGGCCGGCAATCTTGTGGCCCGAGAAGGCGTAGAAGTCGGCGTCGATCTCCTCGACGTCGACGGGCTGGTTTGGGACGGCCTGTGCGCCGTCGACGAAGATCAGCGCGCCGTGGTCGTGAGCGAGGTCGGCCAGTTCCGAGACCGGATTGACGGTACCGAGGGTGTTCGAGACGTGGACGACGCTCACCATCGCGGTGTCGTCGGTGATACACTCCCGGGCGTGGTCCATATCGAGGCGGCCCGTCCCGTCGACTTCGATGTACGTGACCTCCGCGCCCGTCCGTTTGGCGATCTGTTGCCAGGTCACGAGCGAGGCGTGGTGTTCCATCTCCGTGAGGACCACCTCGTCGCCGGGGCCGAGTTCCGACAGGCCCCACGAGTAGGCCACGAGGTTCTCGCTCTCGGTCGTGTTCTTCGTGAAGACCATCTCCTCGCGGCCGCCACTGGCACCGATGAACTCCGCGACGCGGTCGTGGGCGTCCTCGTAGGCAACGGAGGCCTCCTGGCTCAGGTGGTGGATCCCGCGGTGGACGTTCGAGTTGTACCGCCGGTAGTAGTCGCTCATCGCCTCGACGACCGGTTCGGGGGTGTGAGTGGTCGCGGCGTTGTCGAGGTAGACGAGCGGGGTCCCATCGAAATCGCGCTCGAGGATGGGGAAGTCCTCGCGAATCCGCTCGACATCGAGCGGGCCGACGTTCTGTTGGCTCATTGCGCTATAGGAGGGACTGGAGACAAAACACTCCTTCGCTTCCAGCGATCCACGCACGCCGCCCCTGTAGCGGCTACTGTGTCACTTCGAGGACCGTCGCCGAACACTCCTCGCAGGTGATCGCGCGGACGTCGTAGGACCGACAGCAGGAGTCGACGGTGTCCTCGGTGATCGAGATCGGTCCCTCACAGGCCGGGCAGCTCTCGGCGAACGCCCGCATCCCCGCGGCGACCATCCCCTGTCTCCGGGGCGGGATCGACTCCCAGGCGGCGACCCGCGCGGAGAGGACGTGGTGGGCGGCGAGGTCGGCGAGCATGGCGGCGTCGGATTCCCACCGCCCGACCCGGCGGCCGTCGACACGTGCGGTGACGTGGTCGTCGACTGTGAGGTCGACCGTCTCCGCTTTGACGTCGAAGAAGGCGGCGAGCTGGTGGGCCCGGTCGCCCTCCCGGAGGTCGTCCATCCGGGCTCGCCACTCCGCCCGGACCTCCGTCTCGAGACAGAGATCGTCGACGTCCACACAGGGGTGGACGACGGCGTTCTCGAGGAGGACGGCTTCGGGTTCCTCCGGGACGTCGACGTCGTCGGGCTCGAGGTCGGCCTTGTCGAATCTCGCGAGCAGCCAGTCGGGGACGTATCGTTTCGTCAGCGTCGGCGTGCCCGGGACGAGATACCCCCGGAGGTAGATGGCGAGTCCACAGACGACGAGGACGGCAGTGCCGACGAGCGGGTTGAGCGTGGCGACGGCTGCCGAGACGACGAGCGCGATGGCGGCGTTGACGGTCGTACAGGGGATACAGCGGTTTTCGCCCGTGTACTCGGGCTGGCGGAACCGATCGAGCGGGCTCGAGACACCTGTCATACACGTCCCGAGTACGTGCCACGGTGAAAGAGTATGGGTCGGCTGTCGTTGCGGACGTACCCGCGGTAGGCCGTCCACGCGACGACCGCCCCGAGGACGCCACTGGTTGCACCCGCGACAAACGTCGTCGTCAACCCGTCGAATCCGGCATCCCGGCACGCCTCGGTTCTCCCACGATCGGGTTGGGCCTGTCCGACAGACAGTGTCAGAAAAAGCGGATGGCGCCACCGGTGGTGATCAGGCCGGCGACGACGAGCAAGGCGACCGCAGCGACGGTCGCAGCCTGGAAGATCGGCAGGACGTCGTGGGCCGGCTCACGGAGCTTCTTGCCGTTGAGCCCCGACTCGAGGCGTTTCGCGCCGATCTCGACGAGCGCGGCCAGGGCGAGCCAGAGGGCGATCATGAGCAAGACGAGCTGGCCGTTGATCGAGGTAAAGAGGTCCCGGCTGCCGCCGTCGACGGTGTAGAGAACGCCGGCGAGGTGACTCCCCGATATGAAGAGGACGAGCGAACTCACTCGCGAGATGGTGGTCAGCTTTCGGGAGATCACCTCGAGCGGTTTCGTCGAGTTGAACGCACCGTCCCGGGCCAGCGGGAGGACGACGACTGCGACGTAGAAGACGCTCCCGGCCCAAATGGCTGCAAAGATCAGGTGGGCGATCCGGGAAACGACGATGTCGACCATATGCGTGTCTCGAAGACGGACGGTATGAGAGTTGCGACTTTCAGTCGTCTCCGTCACTGGAACCGCTTGGCCGCCCAGTCGGGGATTCGCCGGCGCACGAGGGCATACGAGAGGGAGACGACGACCCCTGCGGCGACGAGGATCTGGACCGCTCCGTCGAAGACGAGCAAGGCGGGTGCGGCCATAGAAACCGCGAGGACGGCGTCTTCCGGCGCGCCGTCGTAGCGGATCCACCGGCGTGGACGGATCCACCGACCCCGGAAGTGATCGTAGACCGCCCGATCGGTGGGGTTTCGCCAGGGGTCGATCTCCGGGCCACTCCCCAAGGCGTCACTCGCCGCGTGGAGCCACGCCGCGAGGACGGAGGCCGCGACCGCGACGGTAAGTGTGGACGGCGAGAGGGCGGCGACGATCGCCACAGGGATCGCGAGTACGCCGCCGTAGACGGGGAAGTGAAGCGTCCGTCGGTGGTCGAACGCGACGTCGAGGTCGGGGAAGAGGCCGCCGACGATCGCTCCGAAAGCGAGCGCCGTGGCGAACTCGGGGGCGGCGTAAGCCAGCGGCGCGACGAGCGCGAGTCCCACGAAGACGTGGGTCGTCGCCATCATACCCCTTCGAACGGCCCGAACGGTCAAAACAGTGTCCGTGTGGAGTGCCCGTGTTACTTGCCAAGTTTTTCCCTGCCGACCCGGACGCCGGTGGGCGTGACGATGATCTGGTCGTCGCCTTTCTGGACGATGTCGCCGTCGACCTCCCGTGCGACCTGCCGGAGTTCGTCGATGATGTGTTCGGTCGTGCTGTCTTTCGTCCGGAGACGGGTGACGTCGGCGATGACGACGTCGCCGTCGTAGACGGCGTCTTTGATGTCGATCAGCGACGGCTGGCCGTCGATCTCGGCGACGTGAACCTGCATCGTCGCCTCGCCGGTCTCTTCGGTTACGTCGTCGAGGTCGAGTTCGACGTAGTCCTCGGTAGTTCGGGACTGTTGCCCCCCGAGTATCTTGCTCATCAGACCCATAGCCGAGAGACACCTTCGCCGCGGGTATAGTTCTTACGCCAGACGGAATCTCAGACCGACGTGACGGTCACTGGATCCGTGAGACGTACCCACTCTCCCGGTCTAACGAGAGGTTCACGCCGATCTCGGCGTTTCTCATCGCGTACTCGGCGGTCTGGCTGAGACTCACGAGCACCTCCCTGACCCGCAGGAGTTCGTCGTTCCCCATCTCCGGGAGATCCGCCAGTATCTCGCTCTCGCGGTCGTCGATCTCCCGGAACAGCGCTCTCGCCTCGACTGTTCCGTCGAACTCGAGGCCGACGGCCGACCGAACCGCGAGTTCCGAGAGGTCGTCGACTCGATCGGTAAACTCCCGGATCCGTCTGGTCGTTGCCGCGTCGACCTCGAGCGGTTCGCCCCCCGTCTCGAGGACGATCTCGGCGATGTCTTCGGCGGTGTCCGCCGTGAGCTCTAAGTTCTTCGCGATCGCCCGGTAGCCGATCAACGAGAGTTCTTCCTCGAGGCCGACGGTCCGGGCGACGTTCGGGTTTCGGGCGGCGGTGAAGATCAGCCGCAAGAGGAGCACGAAGATCTTGTTCGCCTGTCGTTCACGGTTTACCGCCCGCTTTGCGAGTTGGCTATCGCCGCGCGTGAGTGCTTTGACCGCCTCCCCTCGCATCGTCGCGCCGGTCGACTCGAGGCGTTCCAGGAGGGTATCGAGAGTGAAGTCCTCGGGATCGACCGAACAGCGGATCGCGATACCACCGGGGGTCTCTTCGATGACGCCGAGGCCCATAAGCTGGGTTTCCGCCCGGTAGACGGCCTCGATAGTGGGCCCCTCGAGGACGCCGTCGGTTCGCTCTACCCGGATCGTGCGCCGGCCGAGGACGTACTGTGCGACGATCGCCCGTTCGACCGCCTCGCTCGGAAGCTCGTCGGCGGTGATCGTCGCCGTCGCCTCGGTGACGTCGACGGATTTGGGGATCACTATCATCGTCCCGTTGGCACCGGTCCGCAGCGACACTTCGTCGCCTTTCTCGACGTCGTACTCGTTTGCCCACTCGGCGGGCAGTGTCATCGCGACCGTCGAGGGCCCCAGTCGTTGAACTTTCCGCGTTTCCATGGGGGGAACGGGTCGCTAGTCGGTCTTATCACTGCCCATATGTTTATAATATGCATAAAAGGGTGTATGGTCTACACACAGGCTGGCGGAGCGGGAGCAGCCGTCTCACTTCGAGCGCTCGAGGGGGAGTTCCCGGGTGTCGACGCCCGCCCGTTCGGCCCGTTCGTTGGCGTCGATCAGCGCCTCGAGGCGCTGTTCGAACTCCGTCTCCGTGATCTCGCCGGCGGCGTACCGATCCTGGAGCCGTGTCACGGGATCGACCTCCGCCGGTTCCGTCCCCGCGGAGTCGACGTTCCGGACGAGAGCCCAGACGAGAAAGACGCTGGCGAGCAACAGGGCGGTGATGGCGACGGCGTAGATCGGTCCGGCAAAGAGCAACGCGGCGATGATGACGACGTCTGCGAGTACGAACTTGACCGCGAAGATCTCCGTGAGACTGTACTCGCGTCCCATGCCAGGGGTACGAACTCGGTGGGAATAAATACACGGCGTGGGTCTCGTCCCGTGATCGGCTCCACGTCTCGACGGGCGTGGGGACGGTTTGTGCCTCGAGACCGCTGACCTCCTGTGTGACCCCCGTCTGGACACCACTGATCCCGGGCAGCTTTTCAGGGTACGACCGTAGAACGACCAATGCAAACGGTTCTGTGGGACGCCGAGTAAACGGAGAGTGATGCGGCCGCGGCGGCCGCGAACACTTCTTCCCAGCCGACGACCAGGACGAACACCAGCAGGACCAACAGAGCCACGCCGAGGGCGATTCCAGCCCGGATTCGAACGGCTCCGGTGTCTCCCCGCTCGCCGGCAGGGACCACGACCCCGAGGCGCTGGTTGCCCCTTCCAGCGACCGAACCGACTTCGCCGGGACCGTCACCGTCGAGTACTGTGGGTATACGGTCACCGTCGAACAGGCCGGGTCCGTCTCCGTGACGCC
>LKNC01000063.1 GCA_001564255.1 Natrialbaceae archaeon Tc-Br11_E2g1 | reverse complement strand
GAGTTTCTCCGCCTCGAGAATCGATTCGTCGTCGACCAGTAGCGACGTCCCGCCGCTTTCCTCGAGTGCCCGACAGGCTTTGATCGTGTTCCGCGGTCGACCGACGGCGATGCTGTCTGCCAGCGTCTCGGCGATGTCGTCGACGTCGTCGTGGCCGTGGAAGGTCTCGTGGATCGCCGGTGCGCCGTCGGCCTGGACGCCGAGCATCTTCGGGGTGTCCTCGACGTAGCCGAGTTCGTAGAACTCCTTGAAGCCTTTCCACGCCCCGGCGATCGTACAGCCGTCGCCCATCGAGAAGACGACCCAGTCCGGGATCTCCCCGCGGACGTTCGACTGTTCGGCGAGTTCGTGGCCGACGGTTCGTTTCCCCTCGACCTGGAAGGGGTTGATCGCCGCGTTGCGGTTGTACCAGCCGTACTCCTCCGTGACTTCGACGCTCAGGTCGTAGGCCTCGTCGTAGGTGCCCTTTACGGCGAGGACGTCGGCTCCGTACACCAGCGGCTGGGCGAGTTTGCCGGCGGGGGCATCACCCGGGACGAAGATGCGACAGTCGAGGCCGCCTCGAGCGGCATACCCGGACAGCGAGGCCGCGGCGTTGCCGGTCGAGGCACACGTGATGACCTCGCGGCCGGCGTGTTTGGCCTTGGTTACGGCGATCGAACTCGCGCGGTCTTTGAAACAGCCCGTCGGGTTGCGGCCGTCGTCTTTGACCAGTGTCGTGACGCCGAGTTCCTCGCTCAGATTGGGGGCGTCGAACAGATCCGTCCCGCCCTCGTTCAACGTCACGATTTCGGCCTCGTCGTCGACGGGGAGGAACGCCTCGTACTTCCACTGACTGTCGATGTTGCCGTCGAGGTCGGCGTCGAACTTTTCCTGAATAACGTCGTAATCGTATTTCACCTCGAGAATGCCGGAGACGCCGGGTTCGTTCTCACAGGTGTAGATCACCTGATCGGGGTCATAGGTTTCGCCACAGATCGTACACTCCAGGGTTTGTACGTGGTCCATCGCCATGATAACAGCATTCGGACGGCCGCACATAAACGCTCGCCTTCGGGCGTCCACATCCGTCCGGTGTGTGAGAACACTCGACCGTCGAACCGACAGACGAGAACACGTCCGTCGGAAGATCGCCCGTATTATGAACGGATGGCAAAACGACTCGGTCGGTGGACGGTCCGTCGGAGGTCGGTGCCGGCGACCTCTCCGAACGGGCCGGCGATCACGTTCGGCCACGTGGCAGAAACGAACCGTCGCCAGGGGCGGTGTAGACGGTGTGGTCCCGTGCGGCGACCGTACCGTCGGTGATGACCGTATCGACACGCCAGGTCCACTCTCGCCCCTCGTAGGGCGTCCAGCCGCCGTTGTACGCGAGCGACGACGCCTCGACCTCGTAGGGGTCGTTGCGAAGCAAGACGATATCGGCGTCCGTACCGACGGCGAGTGATCCCTTCGCCGGGTAGACGCCGGCTTTCCTCGCCGGGGTCGTACAGAGCAGTTCGACGAGTCGTGGCCAGGAGATCCGGCCGGCCTCGACGCCCTCGCTCGCGAGGAACTCGACCAGCGTCTCGACACCCGGCAAGCCGGCGTACGGTTCCCAGATATCCTCCCACCCGGTTTCGCGGTTCGCCCGATACGTCGGGAAGTGGTCCGTGCCGAGACAGTCGATCGTCCCGTCGGCGACCGCCTCCCACAGTCGCTCGCGTTCGGCCGGCGACTTCAGGCTGGGGTCGACTTTCAGGAACGGTCCCTTCTCGGGCACGTCGGCCGTCGAAAAGGCGAGATACTGCGGACAGGTCTCGAGCGTTACCGGCACCGTCGCCCGGGATTTGAACCGGTCCGCGACGACGGCACCCGTCCCACTCGAGATGTGAACGACGTACAGCGGACAGCCGGCCGCCTCGGCGAACCACCCCATTCGACTGATGGCCTCGAGTTCCGCCTCGAGTGGCCGTGATCTGGGGTACAGTTCGGGGTCGGTCCCCTCGAGGTCGGCCCGTGCCCGCTCGATGAGCGCCTGTGTCTCACAGTGGACGCGCATGCGTCCGCCGGCGTCACCGACGGCGTCCATGAGCGACAGGATCGTCCCGTCGTCGGCCCGGTAGGGCTCCGAGGTGAATGTCTTACACTCCGGTACCCCGGCCTCGAGGAGGCCGGTCACGTCGACGTCCGGTTCCTGAAAATTGCCGGCGACGAGGCCGAAGTCGACGTGTGCCCGGGACTCACACCGCCGTCGTTTCTCCCGGACGGCTTCCGGGGTAGTGACCGGCGTCTGGGTCGGTAACTCGATGACGGTCGTGACCCCACCGGCGACCGCGCTTGCCGTCTGAGACGCCATGTCGATGCCGTCCGGAAACAGCGCCGGATCGTCCATATGCGTATGCCCGTCGACCGCACCCGGCAGCGCGACCATCCCCTCGGCATCGATGACGGTGTCGGCCCCCGACGCGGACACCGACGGTCCGATCGCAGTGATCGAACCGTCCTCGATCGCGATCGCGCCTCGAGTGAGCCCGGGTTCGGTCACGAGCCTGGCGTCGGTAACGAGACAGTCAGTCATCGGACGTCTGTTTACTCTCGCCGCTAATAACCGTTCAGGATGGCGTCTCGCCCCCGTCCCGCGTTGGATGTTCACGAAACCGGGGATAGTTTTTTGAGTGATGGATTCGAGACACGTACTGTGAAACTCAACGCCGGTATACTCGTCACGATGAACGACGAGCGTGAGGTCAAAGAAGCAGTCCACGTGATCGTCGACGACGGCGAAATCGTCGGAATCGAAGACGGCTACGCGTCCGGGGACGACGTCGTCGATGCCCGCTCGGAGGTCGTTATTCCGGGACTGGTCAACTGCCACACCCACATGTACGCGCTCCCCATCCGTGGGGCACCGATCACGGCCGCTCCCGAAAGCTTTCACGAGGCCCTCCAGGAGATCTGGTGGAACGTCGACGAGGCCTTCACCGAGGAGACCGCCCGACTCTCCGCGGTCGGATCGTGCGCGGAAATGCTCGAGGCCGGCGTCACCGCCTTCTGTGACAACTACTCCGGGCCGAACACGCTTCCGGGCGGTCTCGAGGCCGTCGCCGACGGTGTCTCACGGACGCCGATCCGGGGACTGATCGCCTTCGAGACGACGGCCAGAAACTCGACCGAGGAGGCGATCGCCGGCCTCGAGGAGAACCGGGCGTTCATCGAGGAACACGAAGCCGAGTACGACCGGGTGACCGGTCACTACTGTCTTCACACCCTGTTTACGAACACGGAACCGATCGTCGAGGAGTGTGTCGAGCGTGCGACCACCGCGGATCGACCGATCCAGATCCACCTCGAGGAGGGCGAAGTCGACGTCGACCGGTCGCTGGAAACCTACGGTGAACGGCCGGTGTACGCCCTGGAGTCGATGGGCTTTTTCGAGGCCGACGTCATCGCCGCCCACTGTGTGCACACGACCGAGGGCGAGATCGAGGTCCTCGCGGCCAACGACGTGGCCGTCGCACACAACCCCTACTCGAACACGAACAACGCCGTCGGGATCGCGGACGTCGAAACGATGGCCGAACAGGGAGTGACGATCGGTCTCGGCGACGACGGCTGGGATCCGGACATGTTCGAAACGATGCGGACGGCGGTCGGCATCCACAAGCTGAAACAACGGAACCCGAGTGGCTTCGACGGGCCGACCGCACTCGAGTGGGCCACGATCGGGAGCGCCGCCGTGATGGGGATGGACGACCGGATCGGCAGTATCGAACCCGGGAAGTGTGCCGACTTCGTCACCCTCGAGTTGGGCCCGAACCCGATCACACCGGAGAACGCCTCCCACTACGTGGTCAGCGCGGCGAGTCGGGGTGATATCACCAGGACGATCGTCGGCGGTGACGTCGTCTACGAACCCGGCAGGGGCGTCTCGGGGGTCGACGACTCGACGATGACCGCCGTCGGCGAGGCGAGCGCTGCTCTCTGGGAGCGGTTGTGATCGCCGTCAGGAATCGGACTGGCCACGGGGGTCCGGACGACGCCGACCAGTCGGCCGAGTCGATCCCGTGAGGACGGTCCGTCACACGGAACCGCTGTCCGGACCACGGTTCACCGGACTCGAATGTGTGTTCGGGAACGGAGAACGGCTATCGAACCGTGATCGTAAACAAAGCCGCGACGGTGTCGCCATATGTGCCCTGAGGAAAACACATTTACAACCGTGTCCTGAAACCATCTACCGGTATGAACGCTGTCCCGACGGGAACCTCCCTGAAGTTACCGACGAAGCGGGGTGATTCGGTCCGATCGTCCGGACCTGCTGTACAGTGTCTCGAGACGCGATCGACGGGGGTCGAGTGTGTCTCCAGCCGAGGACTGTGGACACGGCGGTCGGTCGACGGCCACGACCCAACGACGATCGTGCGGGGTGTCACTCGATGAGTACCGATGCCCTGCTGGAAGTCGAGAACCTGACGAAACGCTTCGGCGACGTCGTGGCGGACGACGAGGTGACGTTCTCGGTCCGGGAAGGGGAAATACACGGGCTTCTCGGCGAAAACGGTGCGGGCAAGAGCGTGTTGATGAAAATGCTGTACGGGTTGTACAGTCCGACGAGCGGAACGATCCGTTTCAGAGGCGACCCCCAGCAGTTCGACTCCCCGAAAGACGCGATCGACACCGGTATCGGAATGGTCCACCAGCACTTCAAGCTGATTCCCAGGATGACCGTCCTCGAGAACATCGTCCTCGGCGAACGGGAAACGTCCTCGCCGGAGTCAGCAACCGGCTTCGGTGACCGGTTTCGCAGCCTGTTCACTCGAGAGCGCGACCGACCACGCGAACGGGTCACCGAACTGGCCGACACCTACGGCCTCGACGTAGACCCCGATTCCAAGGTGTGGGAACTCGACATCGGCGAACAACAGCGCGTCGAAATCCTCAAAGCGCTGTACCGGGACATCGACCTCCTGATCCTCGACGAACCGACGGCGGTGTTGACGCCCAACGAGTCACAGCGGATGTTCGAGACGATCCGACAGCTGGTCGACGAGGGGCTGACTGTCATTTTCATCACACACAAACTCTGGGAGATCGAACAGATGACCGATCGGGTGAGCGTCCTCCGTGACGGCGAACTCGTAGAGACCGTCGAAACCGATGACGTCACCCAGGCTGAACTCGCCGAGTTGATGGTCGGACGGGACGTACTGTTCCGTCTCGAGAAGGATGCGGTCGACGTGAGAGCCCCGGTGCTCGAAGCGAGCGGGCTCCGGGCGGAGGACGATCGAGACATCGAGTCGCTTTCGGGCGTCGATCTGACGGTGCACGAGGGTGAAATCGTCGGCATCGCGGGTGTCAGTGGCAACGGACAACGGGAGTTAGCGGAGTGTCTGATCGGGTTTCGGCCGCTCGAGGACGGGGAGATCGAAATCAAAGGGGAGACCCTCACGGACGCGACGCCGCGTGAGTTCGTCGACGCTGGCGTCTCGTTCGTCCCCGAAGACCGGTACGAACACGGCTGTGCTGCCGATCTGAGCGTCATGCACAACGCCGGTTACAAGACCTACCGTACCGAGAAGTTCGAGAGCGGTCGATACTTCCTCGATTACGGCGGGATGGCGGCGTACGCGTCCAGCCTCGTCGACGGGTTCGACGTCCGGGGCGTCGTCGACGTCACCCGGACGCCGGCCGGGGAGCTCTCGGGTGGCAACCTCCAGAAGCTCATCCTCGCCCGGGAGATGAGGCGGGACCCCGACCTGTTGATCGCCAACCAGCCGACTCGAGGGGTTGACGTCGGTGCGATCGAGAACATCCGGCGGCTTATGCTCGACCAGCAAGAGGACGGGACAGGTATCCTGCTTCTCTCCGAGGACCTCGACGAACTGCTCGACGTCAGCGATCGCATCCTCGTGATCTACGAGGGGGAGTTCGTTCTCGAAACGACGCCGGAGGAGACGTCGAAGTGGGAACTCGGGATGTACATGTCGACCGGCGAGGCTCCGACACAGGAGCCACCGGGCGAGATTGCAGGGGTGGGTGAATGACGTTCTCGATAGACGTTTCAAAACGTGAGGCGTTACCACGATGGGTCGAATACTCGTTACCGATGTTGACCGTGGTGGCCGCGCTCGTGGTGAGCGCGATCCCGCTTTTGTGGCTGGGTGTCAATCCACTCCGGTCTTACCGGGAGATCTTCGTTAGCAACCCCACGAACATCCGCGGGCTCGCGAACATACTGGTGACGACCGTCCCGCTTTTCCTGGCCGGGCTGGCGGTGTACCTCCCGCTTCGGGCCGGTCTCTGGAACATCGGCGCCGAGGGACAGCTGTTCGTCGGGGCGATCGTCGGGTCGGCGGTTGCACTCAACCTGTCGTGGCCTTCGTACGTGTTGTTGCCAGCGATGTTTCTGTTCGCGGGCATAGCCGGCGGACTCTACGGGGCGATACCCGGCTATCTCCGGGCCAAACACAACGTCAACGAGATCATCTCCTCGTTGATGTTGACGTTTACAGCGACCACCTTTGCCGGGTACTTGCTCCGTGGGCCGATGCAAGGAGGGGGTGGACAGTCGGCGACGGACCAGCTTCCGGGCGCTGCCCGACTGCCGACGGTTGCCCACCCACGCCTCCACGTGGGTGTAGTCGCGCTCGTGATCTTCGCTGTGCTTGGCTACCTGCTTTTGAATCGGACCCGACTCGGATACGAAGTGGCGCTCGTGGGATCGAACCCGGCGGCGGCGGTACAGGCGGGCATCAGCAAGTACAAGACGTACGTCCTGGTGTTCGTCATCGGTGGAGCACTCGCCGGCATCGCAGGGATCATCGAGATCGCGGGCGTTCACGGTCGACTCTTCGAGGAGTTCTCACCCGAGTACGGGTTCACCGCGATCGCCGTCGCTCTCCTCGGTCGCAACGGCGTCTTTCAGGTACTCCTCGCGGCGCTGTTTTTCGGCGTCATAACGGCCGGCGGAACCACCATCGCGGTGACACAGAACGTTCCGACCGCGATCATCAACGTCATCGTCGCTCTCACCATCCTGTTTTTGCTCACCGCCGATTTCATTAGAGATCACAGGATCACGGTCAGTTACGATCGGTCGGCCGGGAGCGACGAACGTGGCGTGGAGGGGGCATCATGAGTCTCGCTGCCGGGCTGGCGGAATCGACCGTGCGACTGGCGACGCCGCTTTTACTCGCTGCGATGGGTGAGATCATCGCCGAACGCAGTGGCGTCCTCAACCTCGGCGTCGAGGGGATGATGCTGGCGGGCGCACTCGCTGGCTTTGCCGGCACCATCGTTACGGGCAGCGCCTGGATCGGCTTTCTCATCGGAATGGGTGCCGGAGCACTCCTCGCACTGTTGCACGCGGTGCTGTGTATCTCGTTGAAGACGGATCAGGTCGTCAGTGGGATCATGTTAACCCTGCTCGGCACGGGGTTGACGACGTACTTCGGTCGGGGGTGGGTCGGCGGTGATATCAGCGGGTTCGGCCGGATCACGATCCCGGTCCTCTCGGACATTCCGATCATCGGGTTCGCGCTGTTCAGCATCACCGCGCTCGATTATCTCGCGTTGCTTACCGTCCCAGTCGTCTGGTACTTCCTGTTCCGGACGAACATCGGGGCCGAAATCACGGCGGTCGGCGAAGACCCCGAGACGGCAGACACGGCCGGTGTTCCGGTTTTCAAGATCCAGTATGCGTGTGTCTTACTCGGCGGCGTCTTCGCCGGTGCCGCCGGGGCGCAGTTGTCGCTTGGCTTTACGAACTTCTGGGCGACCGAAATGACCGCCGGGCGCGGCTGGATCGCCGTCGCCCTCGTGATCTTCGCCCAGTGGCAAATCTGGCGGGTGCTTGCCGGGGCGTACTTCTTCGCCGCCATCGACGCGCTCTCGTTTCGTACCGGTGGCTCCGTCGGCGACGTCTTCCTCGGTCAGGAAGCTCTCGCCACCGTGGTGAACTTCCTCGTCAACCCACAGGTGATGCAAACGTACCCCTACATCGCGACGATCGCCGTCCTCTGGTACGTGATGCGACAGGGGAACCTCAACGAACTCGGAGCCCCGTCCTCACTGCTCAAACCCTACAGCCGGGAACAGGACTGATACACGTGCCCTAACACCAGTTCTGACACACAGGGGTTCACAGGTCCATGACCGACAGTATCAATAACGTGGCCGGGCACACGTACCGTATCTAATGTCGGATCTCCCTCTCGAATTATATAAAAAAGCGTTTCGAAACACCGAGAATCCAACCGTTATTACTGACGAGGACTACGTGATCCGGGACGTCAACCAAGCCTGTATCGAGTTCACCGGCTACGAGCGTGCGGAACTCGTCGGGAACCTGCCGTTGATGCTGTTTTCCAAACCCGAGACGCTCGAGCAACTGCTCTCGAACCTCGAGAAAAACGAACCGTGGCAGGGGTACTTCGAAGCCGAAACCAAAGACGGGTTTCCAATCTACGGCCAGGGGTCGGCTACCCCGCTGCACATCGACGGTGAGGTGAGAGGCTACAGCGGTATTTTCGTCAATCTGACCGAACGGCGACGGTACGAACAGGCACTCCAGGTTATCCACCGGGTGCTCCGCCACGACCTGAAAAACGAGATGAACCTCGTCCTGGGGTATCTCGAGACCCTCGAGGCCGACTCCGGTGGTGATACACTCGAGCCGGTCGAGGAGGTAACGGGGATCGTCGATGGGTTGCTCCGTCGCGCCGAGCGCGCACGGCGGTTCGAAGAACAGCTGTACGACGGGTTCGAGAGACCGAACAGGACGGTTGACCTCGAGTCCGTCCTCGAGGCGGAGATCGACCGCTTCAGCCGACGGTTCCCGGAGGTACAGGTCGTCGTCGACTCGCTTCCGGACCGGGAGGTGATCGCCGACGACCTCCTCGAGGCGGTCTTCGAGAGTCTTCTCGAGAACACCGTCACCCACTCCGACGGGGTGCCGACGGTCGAGGTCACCGCCGAAGAACACGAGGAGTGTGTGACCGTCTCGGTCGCCGACGATGGCCCCGGAGTCCCCGAAGAGAACAGAGAGCAGATCTTCGGACGGGAGGAGGTGGATTCGGTCCAACACGGCGAGGGGTTCAGTCTCTATTTCGTCGACTCGGTGGTCGACATGTACGGTGGAGCGATCGACGTCTCCGAGAGCGACCTCGGCGGGGCGAGTTTCGACCTCCGGTTGCTGAAAGCGTAACTCGATTCGAGAGCGCTGTCCCCGGCAGTGTCAGAGGCCGAGTGCCGTCACGATCGGGACGCCGCTGGCGACCGCCCCGACGAGGTAGCCACCGATCGCGCCGCCGTTGAGCACGGGCAAGCCGGCGTGGGCCCGGCCCTGGAGGACCATGTACATGAGCACGAGTAACCCGGCGATCGTGCCGACCATCGCGCCGAGTGCGGGGAGGTTGAGCGCGATGAGGGGGACGTCGATCGTTCCCGCCTCGAGGAAGTACGCCGCACTCGCGACGAGGATCGTCGGGATCACCGCGTCACCGAGGCCGATAAAGAGGGCGTCACGCCCTCCGTCGTCGGTTGGTTCGGGGCCGGGTTCCCCGTTTCTTTCGGCCCGGCGGGGTTCGTCGTCCCCGTTGATCACGTCTTCGGTGGCTCCGGGGGCGAGGTGGGAGTAAGACAGGGTCGTGGGGATGACGAGGATGACCGGGATGTGAAGGTCCATCACGCCCTCGGCGAGGCTGAGCATGTGTTCTGTCTTGTAGACGCTGATGGCGTCGTAGACGGCGAGTGCCGCGAGGAGGACCAGTGCCGGGAGGAGGCCGAAACTGATCCCGAACAGGCCGGCCGCCCCGGCCCCGACGAGGACGCCCGCGAGGTCGATGACGTACCACTCGGGGTAGACGTAGAGGGCGACGCCGACGGCGGCCGACGCGACGGCGGCGACGACGTTCACACCGCCGTAGGCCACCGCCGGCGGGAGTACCTCGGCGAAGACGAACCACGCGAGCATCACGCTGACGGCGATGATCAGCCCGCGGATCAGCCACTGGAGGTCGTACCTGAAGGCTGCGAGCATGAAACCCGTCGCGACGAGGATGACCCCGAAATAGAGCACGCTGTTGGTGGGATCTTCCGGATCCTCGACGGCCTGGTGGCCGGCCTCCTGGAACGGCTCGACCAGCGTGAGCGCACCGAGTTGGACGCCGAGAAACAGACAGACGGCGACGAAGACGGCACCACCGACCCGGATCCGGTCGTTCATGAAGCGCCGTTGTCCGGCCGGCCGTATTGACTTTGTGTTTCCCGGGACGGGAACCGACTCATCGGGCGTACAGTACCGCTCCCACGAGCCGTGGCAGGTGGACGTCGTCCTCGGGTGTGACAGCCAGATACGGCTCCTCGACCGGGCCGAAGACGTCGACGACCCGACCGACACGCTCCAGGGAATCGTTGAGGACCACCGTCCCGATCTCCGCGTGGTCGTCCCCCGGTGCCCGGAGGACCGCAAGTCCCTGGGCCGTCCTGACGACCTCGCCGACTCGCTGCATCACTCTCGCATCGCGACGACGTACGCCGCGACGGCCTGGACTAAGTCGTTCTTACTCGAGTCCCCCGCCCCACGGACGACGACCCGGCCGCGTTCGCGCCAGGGTTCCCGCGAATAGGCTTTATCCCGCTCGATCGTCGCGTCGTAGCCGATCTGCTGGACGGCTTTCGCGATCTCGTCGACCGTCGGCTCCTCGACCGCCAGATCCTCGGGGACCCGCCGACCGTCGTTCCTCGAGCGGCCCACGTCGAGATAGGCGGGCCAGATGACGTTCTCGACCATGTCTCGACCTGTGGGGTCAGGCGAGTAAACGCTTTTCAAAACTGAACGGTGCCTCGAGGCCGAGATCGCGCCGGGAGGCCGGCGCTATTTCCACACTAGCACACCCCGAGTTTCCGTCGTTTCGCCGGTGTGGGGCAGGGGGCGTCGTTTCGGCCTCGAGCGCCCGCCTGTCGCACGTACACCCGCGCAGTCGGTCGATTCCCCCCGAAAGGATTATCCGACCCTCGGTCGTATCGGGCGACGATGACCGACACTCGCGTACCGGGAGGTGAACCGCCGTGGAGCTGATCATCACGGAGAAAGACAACGCTGCACGGCGGATCGCCGACATCCTGAGCGGGGGGTCGATGGACGCGACCCGCGAGAACGGCGTGAACGTCTACGAGTGGGGTGGGAAACGCTGTGTCGGGCTCTCGGGGCACGTCGTCGGCGTGGACTTCCCAGAGGAGTATTCGGACTGGCGGGACGTCGAACCGGTCGAACTCGTCGACGCGGGTATCGAGAAGAAACCGACCAAAGAGAACATCGTCGCCACCCTTCGGCTCCTAGCCCGGAAGGCAAACCGCGTGACGATCGCGACCGACTACGATCGGGAGGGTGAACTCATCGGCAAGGAGGCCTACGAGATCGTCCGCGACGTAAACGAGGAGGTCCCCATCCGGCGGGTACGCTTTTCGTCGATCACGGAAAACGAGGTCACGAGTGCCTTCGAGAGACCCGACGAGCTCGACTTCGACCTCGCCGCTGCCGGCGAAGCACGCCAGATCATCGACCTGATCTGGGGGGCCTCGCTGACCCGGTTTCTCTCACTGTCCGCTGGCCAACTCGGCGAGGACTTCATCTCCGTCGGTCGGGTTCAGTCACCGACGCTCAAACTGATCGTCGACCGCGAACGCGAGATCGAGGCCTTCGACCCCGAGACCTACTGGGAGCTGTTCGCCGATCTGGCGAAAGACGGCGAGGACGCCGACCCCTTCGAGGCCCAGTACTTCTACCGCGACGAGGACGATAACGAGGCCGAACGCGTCTGGCAGGAAGGCGACGCCGAGGCCGTCCACGAGACGCTCTCGGCTGCCTCGGCCGCGACCGTCGTCGACGTCACCGGCCGGACCCGGACCGACTCGCCGCCAACGCCGT